>JASFTI010000337.1:0-4408 GCA_050053635.1 Gemmatimonadales bacterium | reverse complement strand
AACCCGGCGAAATCCGGACGATGCTGGACGGACTCGTCGAGAGCCGGGAGGAGCCGTGGGCGCGGGATGCCATAGCAGCTGCACTGGCCAATCTGGCCCTCGATACGGTGACGCTCACCCAATCGGCTGACTCCGATTCGCTCGTCCTCGCCTACGCCGCCGCCCTGCAGGCGGGCGACTCCGTCCTCATGGGCGCGCTCCGTGACCCGCTGGCCGACGCGATCGCCGCCCGCCGCATCGAAGCCCTGGAGGAACGGAACGCCCAGTTGCTGGCTGAGGGCGAGGAGTTGGAGCAGCGGCTCGAGCAGGAGGAAAGCCGCGGGCTCGTTAGCCTGATCACCCGGGTCTTGAACGAGGTCGGCATCGAGTTCGGCTGGTCGGCTCTCTACTTCACGTTGTTGCCCGTAATCTGGCGGGGACGCACACCGGGCAAACGTCTGTTGCGCGTGCGTATCGTGCGGCTCGACGGCAGGCCACTCGGCTGGTGGGCCGCCCTGAACCGCTTCGGCGGCTATGCCGCCTCGATCTTCACCGGCCTGCTCGGCTTCTTCGAGATGTTCTGGGACGACAACCGGCAAGCCATGCAGGACCGGATCGCCGCCACGGTCGTCGTGCTGGATCCGAAACGCCGGACACGATCGTCCGGGTGAGGCCGCGAAACCAGAGCGGTAGGAAACCTCGTACGTCTAGATGGTATTCTCTCTGCCGCGGTTGCGAACACTGGCATCGACTACTGATTACTGATTACTGATTACTGATCACCAGCCACCGGCATACCAGGAGGTACTGTGGAAAACGAATCGGGTTCGAACGCGTCCGGGCGCGGCGCGCTCGCTGAATTCAAGGACGCCGTCACCAACCTGTTCGATCAGGTGAGCAGCCAGGTGACCAGCCTGATCCCCGAGCTCGGATTGGGGCGCGAGTTCCCCAGACACGAGCTCCGGGTCGAAGACGACGGCTACCGCGTGTTGGTCGAGCTCCCCGGCTTCAAGCGCGCGGAGATCGACGTATCCGTCGTCGGCCGTAATCTGACCGTCTCCGGTCAGCGCCCACGCTTCGAGCCGCCCGCCGGCGGCCGGATGCTGCGTAGTGAACGGCCCTCGGGTGACTTCGAGCTCAACGTACGACTCCCCTCCGAGGTCGACGCGGTCGCCGTTGTCGCCCAGATGCGAGACGGCGTTCTCAACGTCAGCTTACCCGGATCAAAGGGGACCCGCGGTCGCAGCATCGACATCGAAGAGGGATCCGAGACCCAGCACGACGAACCGGGAGCTCAGGCCGATGGATAGAATCGACAGGGACGAGCTGCGCGAGGCGCAGCAGAGCGAGGCCACCAGAGAACAGCGAGAGGCCCGCGCCCGACGACGCCGCTACGTGAGCCCGCCCGTCGACATCTACTCGACAGGATCGGAGATGGTCGTGCTCGCTGACGTGCCCGGCGTCCAGAAGAGTGACGTCGACGTAACCGTCGAGCGCGACGAACTCGTCATCGAGGCGAAGGCCGCAGGCCGGGCCGACGAAGAGAGCACGCTCCCCTGGGGGTACTACCGGCGCTTCAAGCTCAAGACCGCATTCGATCGCGACGGCATCTCCGCCGCTCTCGAAAACGGTATCGTGCGCATCACCCTGCCCAAGGCAGCCAGCGAGCAGGCGCGCAAGGTCAGCATCGACTGACGCGGAACGCCGGTGCCGCGCCGCCAGCGCTGGGCGCCGCACTGCCGTTATGGCAGCTATGCCTGGCACGCGAGTTGCCCATCTTCTCTCTCGCTTTTGCGGATATCACTGCAAGGCGCGCTACGCCGAGGATCGGAGCGTGGTGCGTCATATTGCGCTCAGCAGGAGGTAGATCAGTCGATGATCTCGTTTGACCGACTGACGGTAAAGGCGGGAGAGGCACTACAGGCGTCGATCGCCCTGGCGGGGGGGCGGGGCAACGCGGCGGTGGAGGACATCCACCTGTTGCAGGCGTTGTTGGAGCAGGAGGGCGGCGTAGCCGGTCCGCTGCTGGGCCGGTTGGGAGTCCGCTACGACCAGCTGGAGAAGAGGGTGAGCGAGGCGCTGGAGCGCCTGGCGCGGCAGGAGGGCGGCTCCGGCGCCATGCCTTCGCGCGAACTGACCCAGGTCCTCGATGAGGCCGAGAAGGAGGCACGGGAGCTGGGCGATCAGTTCATCTCGAGCGAGCACCTACTGCTGTCATTGCTTTCGAAGGCGGCGAGCACGACGGGTCCCCTGCTCAAGGGGCTGGGTGCAACGCGTGAGGCTCTGCTGCAGGCGATCCAGGACATGCGGGGGCCGCACCGTGTGACCGATCGGGACGCGGAGGAGAAGTACCAGACGATTCAGAAGTTCACTATCGACCTGACCGACATGGCGCGGCATGGCAAGCTCGATCCGGTAATCGGGCGGGATGAGGAGATCCGGCGCGTCATGCAGGTGCTGTCGAGGCGGACGAAGAACAACCCGGTACTGATCGGCGAGCCGGGGGTCGGCAAGACGGCGATCGTGGAAGGCCTAGCCCAGCGCATCGTGAATGGCGATGTGCCCGAGTCGTTGCGCAACAAGCAGCTGATCCAGGTGGACATCGCGAGCATGATCGCCGGCACCAAGTACCGCGGCCAGTTCGAGGAACGCTTCAAGGCGCTGCTGAAGGAGATCACCGAGAGCGAGGGCCTGTACGTCGTATTTATCGACGAGCTGCATACGATCGTCGGTGCCGGCGCGGCGGAGGGCGCCGTAGATGCGGGCAATATGATGAAGCCGTTGCTCGCCCGTGGGCAGCTACGCGTCGTCGGTGCGACGACTCTCAACGAATATCGCGAGCACGTCGAAACCGACACGGCCCTGGAGCGCCGTTTCCAGCCGATCTTCACCTCCGAGCCGAGCGTCGAGGATACGGTCGGTATCCTGCGCGGTCTGAAGGAGCGCTACGAAGTCCATCACGGTGTACGGATCACCGATAGCGCCATAGTGGCGGCGGCGCGGCTCTCCAATCGTTACATCGCCGACCGCTTCCTGCCCGACAAGGCCATCGACCTGATCGATGAGGCGGCCTCGGTGCTGCGAATCGAGATCGACTCGATGCCGCTCGAGATCGACGAGGTAGAACGGCGGACCGTTCAGCTGGAGATCGAGAAGCAGGCGCTGCAGAAGGAGGAGGATACGGAGAGCCGCAAGCGACTGGAGCGGCTCGAGAAGGAGCTGACCGAGCTGCGCGAGCGGTCCAGCGGCATGAAAGCGAAGTGGCAGGCCGAGAAGGAGGCGATCGAGAACATCCGCACCCTCAAGAGCCTGATCGAGAACCTGCGCGTCGATGCCGAACAGGCGACGCGAGCCGGCGAGCACGGCAAGGTGGCGGAGATCGTGCACGGCAAGATCCCGGCGATGGAGAAGGAACTGGAGACGGCGACCGATAAGCTGGCCGAGCTCCAGGAGGAATCGCGCTACCTCAAGGAGGAAGTGACCGAGGAGGACATCGCGGCGGTCGTCTCGCGCTGGACGGGGATTCCGGTCTCCAAGATGATGGAGAGCGAGCGCGAGCGCCTCGTCCATCTCGAGGAACACCTCCATCGGCGCGTCGTCAATCAGAGCCAGGCCATCGAGGCGGTAGCTAACGCGGTGCGTCGTAACCGGGCCGGCCTGCAGGATCCCAATCGCCCGGTCGGCAGCTTCATATTCCTCGGTCCCACCGGCGTCGGCAAAACCGAGACCGCCAGAGCGCTGGCCGAGTTCCTGTTCGACGACGAAGCCGCGATGGTGCGGCTCGACATGTCGGAGTACATGGAGCGCCACTCGGTGGCCCGCCTCATCGGAGCGCCGCCCGGATACATCGGCTACGAAGAGGGTGGCCAACTGACCGAACGAGTACGCCGCCGGCCGTACAGCGTCGTTTTATTCGACGAGATCGAGAAGGCGCATCCCGACGTCTTCAACATCCTGCTACAGGTGCTCGATGATGGAAGACTCACCGACAGTCACGGCCGGACCGTCGACTTCCGCAATACGGTCCTGATCATGACCTCCAACATCGGTGGCCAGTGGCTGCTCGAAGCGGAAACCCAGAGCGATTGGCAAGAGGTCGAGAGACGTGTCTGGGATGGCTTGCGTGCCACCTTCAGGCCCGAGTTCCTGAACCGCGTCGATGACATCATCATCTACAAGATGCTGGGCCGCGATGAGTTGAGGCGGATCGTCGACCTGCAGCTCGAGCGGGCCGGTTCGCTGCTGGCCGAGCAGAACCTGACGCTCGACGTGACCGACGCGGCGCGCGACCTGATATCGTCGGAGGGCTACGAGCCTGCCTTCGGCGCCCGGCCACTGAAGCGCGCCCTCCAGTTGCTGCTCTTCAACCCGCTGTCCACGGCGGTCCTCGAGGGCCGGTTCAGTGAAGGTGACAAGGTGGTTGTCGATC
>JASFTI010000336.1:0-4447 GCA_050053635.1 Gemmatimonadales bacterium | reverse complement strand
GGTGTCCGCGTCGCGGACGGTGCGGCCATTCTGGTCGATGCGACAGCCGGCGTTCTGGTCGGGACGGAGAACAGCTGGGAGTACTGCGAGGAGCGTGGTATCCCCCGGGTCTTCGTAGTCTCCATGATGGACAAGGAGAACGCCAACTTCGACTCGGTAATGAACGAGCTCCACGAGGAATTCTCTAAGGATGTCGTCCCGCTCGAGATCCCCATCGGGTCGGGCGAAGACTTCAAGGGGGTCGTCGATCTTCTGTCCAGCCGCGCCCGCATCTTCGATCCGAAGTCGCAAAAAGGCGAGTACAAGGAAGAGGATATCCCGGCCGAGCTACAGGATGTCTACAGCTCGGCCTATCAGGAGCTCGTCGAAGCGATCGCCGCGACCGACGACGCTCTCATGGAAGAGTACTTCGAAGAGGAGACGATCGAGCCCGGTCGCGCGGCCGAGGCGCTGAAAGCTGCGATGAAGGCCGGCTTGATCTTTCCTGTCGTCTGTGCAGCGCCCGACAAAGGGTACGGAGCCCGCGGCGTGCTGGAGCGTATCGTCGACATCATGCCGAGCCCGGCGGACGGGGTACACGAGAAGGCGAAGGATGGCGAGGCCGAGGTCGAACTGAGCGCGACCGACGACGGACCGCTCGCCGCGCTCGTCTTCAAAACGACCTCGGAGCCACACGTCGGCGAGCTCTCCTACTTCAGGGTCTTCTCCGGTTCGATCGAGGCCGGCGCTTCGGCGAAGAACACCACGGGGGGCGGCTCTGAAAAGCTCGGCCACCCCGGTATACCACAGGGGAAGGACCGGGCCGAGGTCAATCGGATTCACGCCGGCGACATCGGAGTCGTCGCGAAGCTGCGCGACACGCACACCGGCGACACGCTGACCGCCGAGAACGGCTCGCTCGTGCTCGACGGGATCGCCTTCCCCGAGGCCGATATCTCCGTCGCCGTCAGGGCCGCCACGCGTGGCGACGAGGAAAAAATCTCCACCGGCCTGCACAAGATCCACGAGGAAGACCCGACGTTCTCTGCGGCCTATGACCCCGAGCTCGGTCAGACGATCGCCCGGGGACTCGGCGAGATGCATCTGGAGCTGGCGATCGAGCGGCTCAACCGCCGCTTCGGTGTCGAAGTTCAGACCGAGCCGCCGCGCATTCCGTACCGGGAGACGTTCACCAAGACGGCCGACGGTCAGGGTCGCTACAAGAAGCAGACAGGTGGTCGCGGCCAGTATGGCGACTGCTGGATCCGCCTGAGCCCCTTACCGGCGGGCAGCGGTTACGAGTTCAAGAATGCCATCACCGGCGGCGTCATACCGGGCAAGTTCATACCCTCGGTCGACAAAGGAGTGCAGGAGGCCGCTCAGAAGGGCGTAGTCGCGGGCTATCAGGTCGTCGATTTCCAGGCAGAGGTCTACGACGGTTCGCACCACTCCGTCGACTCCTCCGACATCGCCTTCAAGGTCGCCGGTTCGCTGGCTTTCAAGAGGGTGGCACCCCAGGCCGGCCCGATCCTCCTCGAACCGGTCTACGAGGTCGAGGTCACTGTCCCCGACGAGTACATGGGTGACGTCATGGGTGACCTCAACCAGCGGCGCGGCAAAATCCTCGGTATGGAGCCCAAGGGCAAGAAGCAGGTCGTTAGATCACAGGTCCCGCTCAACGAGCTGCACCGCTACTCGTCTACCCTCCGCTCCATCACTCAGGGACGCGGAAGCTACAAGATGAAGTTCTTCGCCTACGAGCAGGCACCGTCGAACATCGTGGAGAAGGTGAAGGCGGAGGCCGCCGCTCGCGAGGAGGAGGAGAAAAAGTAGCCAGTAAGCGGTAGGCAGTAGACTGTAGCTTTCCAACGCCCACCGTCTACCGCCCACCGGTTTGAATCCCCTCATCCACCGCCTATATTCTCACAAGGCGATAGTCAATCAACAGAGGAGGAACGCGGGAATGGCCGGCCACAGCAAGTGGTCGCAGATCAAGCGTAAGAAAGCGGCCGAGGACAGCAAGCGCGGCAAGCTTTTCGGCAGACTGATCCGCGAGATCACGGTGGCTGCCCGCGAAGGCGGCGGTGATCCCGACGGCAACCCCTGGCTGCGAACGGCGATAGATAACGCCAAAGCGGCCAACATGCCGAAGGACAACATCAAGAAGGCGATTCTTCGGGGGACGGGAGAGCTGCCGGGTGCGTCGTTCCAGGAGGTCATCTACGAGGCCTACGGGCCGGGTGGCGTGGCCATCCTGGTGCAGGCTGTGACCGACAATACGAACCGTACGGTGGCTGGAATTAGACACGTGCTCGAACGGTATGGCGGCAGCATGGGCAGCGCCGGGTCGGTGGCCTGGAACTTCGATCGAGTGGGCCAGTTCTTGATCGACGCCAGCCGTTACGACGAGGAGGTCGCGCTGGAGGCGGCGCTTGACGCCGGAGCTGATGACATGGAGTCTGAGGGCGACACCTACGTGGTGACGGCCGACCCCTCCGACTTCCACGCCGTTCAGCAAGGGCTGCGCGGTAGCGGGATCGAGATCGCCGAGGCTCGTCTCGTCATGAATCCCAAGACCACGGTTCAGGTGGAGGGTCGTGACGCCGAGCAGCTGATCGCTTTGTTGGAAGCGCTCGAGGACCAGGACGACGTGCAGCAGGTCTACTCGAACCTCGACATCGACGAAGCTCTGCTCGCGGAGCTTGCCGGCGCCGGTCAATAGCCGGGCCGTCCGATGATCGTCTTGGGCGTTGACCCCGGCACCCAGATCACTGGGTACGGTGTCGTTGCCCGCGGGGAAGACCGCCCGCCGGTGCTGGTCGAGTGCGGCGCCATTCGGCCGACTGCGGACACCCCGCTGGCCGAGCGGTTGCTCGAGATCTTCGAAGGTGTCGCGGAAGTGATCGAGCGCACGCGCCCCGACGTTTTGTGCGTCGAGGGCGTTTTCTACGGCCGTAACGTTCGGACTACGGTGATCTTGGGCCACGCACGCAGCGCCGTCATGCTGGCGGCGGCCGTTCGCCACCTGCCGGTCGTCGAGTACGCGCCCGCTGAGGTGAAGAACGCGGTTGTGGGCAGCGGCAAGGCCAAAAAGGACCAGGTGGCGTTCATGGTTCAGAAACACCTCTCGCTGGCCGAAGCGCCGACGCCAGCCGATGCCGCCGATGGCGTCGCGCTCGCTCTTTGTCACCTGTTCCGAGAGAGCTCTGCGGGACGGCGGCCCGATGTTCAGGCAAGAGTAGGAAGGCTACACGGTGATTAGCCGTATACGCGGGACTCTGGTCCGCAAGGAGATCGACCGCCTGGAGATCGCCACCCCGGGCGGCGTGACCTACGAGCTGTTGATTCCGACTTCGCTGTTCGAGACACTTCCGCGCGTCGGACGTGAGGTGGAGCTACAGGCGGCGCTAGTGGGCCGCGAGGACGGAATCGACCTGTTCGGCTTTTCCAGTGAGCTGGAACGGCTGCTCTTTGCGAGACTCACGTCGGCCTCGGGGGTCGGGCCGCGCCTGGCGCTGACCATGCTCGGCGCGATGAGCGCGACCCAGCTGGTCGAGGCGATCAGGGGCAAGGACCTGAGCAGGTTGCAGACAGTCAACGGTGTGGGTCGCAAGAAGGCGGAACGGATAGTGCTGGAGCTGGGCGATAAGCTCAAGGACATCGTACCGGCGGCAGTGGAAGCCGAACCCGACCGGGTTAGGGTCGAGCCGGCTGTTTCAGCGCTCATGGCACTGGGGTATTCGCGGGCCGAGGCGGAAGGTGCGGTGCGTAACGTGCTCAAGGCTCGTGACAGGGCCGAATTCGATGTCGAGAGCCTGGTGAGGGAGGCGCTGGCGGGACTGTCATGACTACAGAGATCACGACGCCAAAGCAGCTGGACGGCGAGGGCGTGAGCGAGGCGGCGCTGCGGCCACAACGCATGGCCGAATTCGTGGGACAGCAGAAGGTCAAGGAAAGCCTGTCCATCTACGTCGAGGCCGCGCTCAGGCGGGGCGAGCCGCTCGATCACACTCTCTTCTACGGTCCGCCGGGGCTCGGTAAGACGACACTGGCGCTGCTGATCGCCAACGAGTTGGGTGTGGACATCAAGACTACGTCCGGACCGGCCCTCGAGCGACCGGGCGACCTCGTCTCCTCGCTCACCAACCTGAAGGAGGGCGATGTCCTGTTCATCGATGAGATCCATCGCCTGCGCCCCGTCATCGAGGAGTTCCTCTATCCGGGCATGGAGGACTTCCGCATCGAGATCCGCCTGGGCGAAGGGCCCAAAGCGCAGACGATTACCATGAAGCTGGAACGCTTCACGTTGATCGGAGCGACCACGCGGTTCGGCTTGCTGACACCGCCGATGCGGGCACGTTTCGGCGTCGTCGAACGCCTGGGCTACTATCCGACTGCCGACCTGAAGCAGATCGTCCGTCGCTCGGCCGGCATCATCGGGATCTCGATCGATGACGAGGGCTCCGAG
>JASFTI010000335.1:0-4485 GCA_050053635.1 Gemmatimonadales bacterium | reverse complement strand
TGGGCGGCGCAGGGGGTTGACAGGGGCTGGAAGGACGGATATAGTTGGTAGTAACAACTAATGCCGCCCCCCAAGCGGGCGGCGAATGGCGCGGGACGGGAGTGGTGAATCGATAGAGCACGAGTCCGCGTATTGGAGGTAGAGATGAGCGAGGACAAGGGGATCCGGGAGGCAGTCCGGCGACGCTATGCGGCAGCGGCCCGACAGGTAGCGGAGGCGGGAGGCGCGAGCTGCTGTGGGTCGGCGGAGCCCGGCCCGAGTTGCTGCGACTCGGCGGAGAAGAGTGTTATATCAAGTGAGATATACGCGGCGAGTGAGGTGGGGGAGGTCCCGGAAGCAGCGTTGCAGGCGTCGCTGGGTTGCGGTAATCCGACGGCGCTGGCGGAATTGAGGCCAGGCGAGGTAGTTCTGGATCTCGGGTCGGGTGGTGGAATCGACGTTCTGCTGTCGGCTCGCCGGGTCGGGCCGACGGGGGTGGCATACGGCGTCGACATGACGGATGAGATGCTGGAGTTGGCGCGCCGCAATCAAGAGGAGGCCGGGGTAGAGAACGCCGAGTTCCTGAAGGGTACGATCGAGGAGGTGCCGCTGCCCGACGCGAGCGTCGACGTGGTGATCTCGAACTGCGTGATCAATCTGTCGACGGATAAGGATCGGGTACTGGCTGAAGCGTTTCGCCTGTTGAGGCCGGGCGGCCGGTTCGCGGTGTCGGACATAGTGTTTCGGGGCAGGGTACCGGAGGTGGTGCGGCGCAGCATCGAGGCGTGGAGCGGTTGCGTGGCTGGAGCGTTGCATGAAGACGAATATCGAGCCAAGCTAGCCGCGGCGGGATTCACCGATATCGAGGTGGAAATCACGCGGACGTATGGGGCGGCGGCGCTCAAGGAGCTGGGTAGGGCGTTCGGGATAGAAGTCGAGGACGAGTGGCTGACGGAGGCGAGCTTCAGCTCGGCGTTCGTGAGAGCTCGCCGGCCGGAATGAGGGTGGTCGGCGCTCTGCATCGCCGCCGGGCGCGGTGATTGGCTAATCTCCCAGCTGTACGGTGATGGGAAAGGTGACGAGTTAACAACAGACCGGTGAAGGATATCGATAGGTATAGATACCATCAGCACGGGCGTGTGATCGTGGCGGCGCTCGCGTTGTTGTTCTGCGCGAGCGCCGTTTGGCCACAGGAACCGGACACGATTCCGCCACCCGACAGCGTTGTCGCGATCGGGGGATTGACGGTGCAGGTCGCCCGGCCGGTCACCACGGCGGGCGGTGCGAGCGCGCTGACCGCGGGTATCGACTCGGTACCAGCGACGCCGGCGCCGACGCTCGAGGATGTGCTTCGCCGTATGCCGCTGGTTCAGATCAGGGAGAACTCGCGGGGTGAAGCGCAGCCGCAGCTTCGTGGGATGGAATCACGGCGAGTGGCGGTGCTGGTGGACGGAGTGCCGATCACACTGGGCTGGGACAACCGTACCGACCTGAGCATCGTACCGCTTGCGGCGGCGCGGCAACTGACGGTGGTGCGCGGTCTATCATCGGTGCTTTACGGGCCGAACGCGCTGGGTGGCGTAGTGCTGGTATCGATTGGGGACGGCTCTTCTGAGGCGGTTCCGCCGCCCCTGCAGCTTGCCGGAGGTCTGGACAATATCGGCGGCACCAGCCTGGCGCTGGGGTTGGCGCGGACGTTCAGCAGCGAGGCTGGCGAACTGGTCCTGCGGGCCGGTGGCGGTTACCGCAATCGTTCGGCGGTGCCGTTGGCGTCGGGCGTCGGTCAGCCGGCGCCGGGCGATCCTGATGAGCGGCTGAACAGCGACTTCGAGCACGGCAACGGGTACGTGGTCGCGCGCTACGAGGCGAACGGAGGCGAGTGGATCTCGCTCTCCTCGTTCGGTTTCGTGTCCGAGCGTGGCGTGCCGCCGGAGCTTCATACGACGGACCCGCGACTGTGGCGCTACCCGAAGTCGTCGCGTTGGGTAACAGCGCTGTCAGGCGGCACGGGCTGGTCGGAAACGCCGTGGGGTCAGGGCGACCTCGAGGCTAGCGTGGGTCTCGACTTCGGTGAGACGGAGATCGACACTTACGAGAGCCTGGCATACGACGCGATAACCGGCGGTGAAGAGGGTAGGGACCGAACGCTGTCGCTGCGCCTGCTCGGCGACCACACGCTAGGTGACGGGATACTGCGCAGCGCCTTCACATTGGCGGAGACGCGGCATAAGGAGCTGATCGAGCCGGACGAGCGTGCCACGTATCGACAGCGGCTGTGGAGCCTCGGCCTCGAGGTAGAGCACCCGCTGTTCGACGACGGTGGGTCGGCGCCACGTGCGCGTGTCAGCGTAGGGGTGAGCGTCGACGGGTCCGATACGCCGGAGACGGGCAGTCGGCCGTCCCGGGATGCGATCTGGGGTTGGGGTGCTCGGGCCGGCGGCACCCTGACGATCGGCGAGGGCAACATTTTCCTGCACGGCGGCCTCAGCCGACGTATCCGCTTCCCGGCGTTGCGCGAGCTCTACTCGGGCGCCTTGGGGAAGTTCGTGGTCAACGAGAACCTCGATCCCGAGGTGCTGGGAGTCGCCGAGCTGGGGCTCACGGCGGGAACGCGCGGGCTGGAGCTGCAGGTCGTGGGGTTCTATCAGCGCCTGACGGACGCGATCGTTCGTGTCAGCCTGGGCGACGGGAGGTTGCAGCGTCAGAACCGCGACCGGATCCGCAGCCTGGGTGTGGAGCTGCTGGCGAGCTATCAGTGGCGTCGGTTCTCGTTGACGGGGGACCTGACGTTGAAAGATGTCGCGCAGGAGGATCCCACCGCACCTTCCGGGCAAGCGGAGCCCGAGTATCAACCGTGGATCGCCGGCGGTCTGGGGCTCTCGGCTCGGCTGGGCTTCGAGGTCTGGGGGACGGGACGGTTGCGACACCTGGGACCCCGCTACTGTGTGCACCCGGATCTCGACAGCCAGGTTCGGTTGAGTAGTGATACGTGGGTGGACTTCGAGTTCGGCCGCGGTTTTGACCTCGGCGGTAACGCGCGCCGCCTCGAGCTGGTGCTGGCGCTGGACAACATCACCGATACGGCTGTCTACGATCAGTGTGGGCTGCCGCAACCTGGTCGGCTTGCCCGTATACAGTTTCGTATTTTTTGAGCAGCGAAGATGAGTGAAGGCACGCGGAAGTCTCTGACTTTCATTCTACCGGCGGTTGTGGTCATCGGACTGGTTGTTGCCATCCTGTTACCGGTGACTGGCACGATACATACGGTGACCGACGTCGTGGCGCGTTGGTTCTTTGCCGTATTCTGCACGTTGTACGCCGGCGTCCAGGGACGGCTCTACCTCAAGTTCCGCCGGGCGGAGAAGGCGGAGGCGTATGTGGGTGTGCCGATCGGTGCGTACGCTGTCTTCACGGTCATCTGGACGGTGCTCGCCGTGGCAGCGACCGTCTACGGCATCTTCAACGTGGGTGGTACGTATGAGACCGCCGGCTGGGTGACGATCGTGCTGATGATCTGCGTCCAACTGATCGTGCTCGGCCGACTGGATAAGCGGGTACAGCTTTAGGGTCGACGACGCGAGCCGGGCGCTTTATTCTCACCTTTCTTCTTCTGCGGCACCGGTGGGTGCCAGGTACGTCTTCTCCAGAATGGCCACGTACGGCCTGAATCTCTCATTCCCGTGCCTCTTCAGGGTTCGGTAGTGGCGATGGGCTGCGAATCGCGTCATCGGTGCGCCGAGGCGCCCGGGATCCCGTAGCTCCCGGCCGCGTTATAATGGGGAGCAGTCCGTCGGACTGCCAGGACGTCTGGACGGCGAATCGGAGGGGATAAAGGGATGGGGCGAGCCATGTCGAACCCGCTGGCGATCGTTTTGTTGGTCGTTCCGACGACCGCCGCCTGTTCCGATCCCGGCGGACCGAGCGATTGCTGTGGGTCGGGCGATACCGAGCTGGCGGCGGAGCTCGTGGTCGAGGGCTTGAGCAGCCCGCTCTACCTGACGGCGCCGGCCGGCGATTCCCGGTTGTTTGTGGTCGAGCAGGCCGGTCGGGTACGGATCGTGGAGAACGGGGAAATCGTCGGCGAGCCGTTCCTCGATATCACCGACCGTGTGGACAGCGGCGGCGAGCGCGGACTGCTGAGCATCGCTTTCCATCCCGACTACGCGTCGAACGGCTACTTCTATGTCGATTACACCGGTCTCGGCGGGGACACGCGGATCGAGCGCTATTCGGTGACCGGCGACCCGAACGTCGCCGACCCGGGCTCTGCCGATTCCGTTCTCTACGTCGAGCAGCCGTTTGGCAATCACAACGGCGGCCTCATCCTCTTCGGGCCGGACGGCATGCTCTATGTCGGGCTGGGCGACGGCGGGAGCGCTGGCGACCCGCAGGGTAACGGACAGAACCGAGGCACACTGCTGGGCACGCTGCTGCGTATTGATGTGAACGGCGGCGATCCGTTCGCCGTGCCGGCTGACAACCCGTTCGTGGATGACCCGAACGCTC
>JASFTI010000334.1:0-4509 GCA_050053635.1 Gemmatimonadales bacterium | reverse complement strand
CGGACGACGAGACGCTCAAGGTGTGGGATCTGGAGCGGGGTGAGGCGGTCCGCAGCCTGGAGGGCCACACACGCGTCGAGGCGGTGGCGGTGACGCCGGACGGGCGCTACGCGGTCTCGGCCTCGATGCGTTACACGCTCAAGCTGTGGGACCTGGCGCGGGGGGAGGAGGTGTGCACCCTGGAGTGCCACGAATCGTCCTGGGCCATCGTCAACGCGGTCGCGGTGACGATGGATGGGCGCCACGCGGTCTCGGCCTGGGCTGACAATACGCTCAAGGTGTGGGACCTGGAGCGAGGTGAGGCGCTGCTCACCCTGGAGGGTCACACCGATCACGTCGACGCGGTGGCAGTGACGCGGGACGGGCGCCACGTGGTCTCGGGCTCCTCGGACAAGACGCTCAAGGTGTGGGATATGGTCGATGGGACGCTCGTCGCGAGCTTCGGCGGAGAGAGTCCGTTATTTGCTTGCGCCGTCGCCCCGGATTGCCGGACGATCGTGGCAGGTCATGCGGGTGGGGTTCACATCCTGCGGCTTCAGGGCATCTGGCCACCTGCTGAGGGCGTCACGTGACGGTTCGAGTGAGCCACCCGCACTTCCAGGCGCTGCTGAAGAAGTGCGGCTAGAAGTCATCGAGATTCCGACGCCCTCAAGTCCCAGCGTTGTGGTTCACCTCCGGAGTGTCCGTTTGTTAAGGTTCTGCCGTGAGGGACTGGGCGGCTCGCTGCAGGTCGTCCGAGATCTCTCCGAAGGCACGGGCGACCTCGGGCCACCACATGTTGATCTCGCGGGCGAGGTCTGCCCGCTCCTCGATCTTGGTCAGTACGTCGGCAGCTTTCTTTCTCAGCTTCGGCAGTTCGTCGCCGAGTAGCGCGTCCCGTATCGGGGTTAAGTCCAAGTCGGTGTCCATCACTTTCCTCCTTCGCTCAGAAGCGGCACAAGCCTCCAGGCTTTGCCCACCAGCTCCTCGTCGTGCTTCGGGGCGAGTCCGAGTTCCTGGGGCGTGTAGATGTATTTCGTGGTGCCGCTACCCACCGCGGCATCGAAACCCAGCACGGCCGCGTCCGCTCGGTCCGGGCTGTGGCCCACTCGCTTCCGCGTCTCGACCTTCTCCTCCAACTTGATTTGCCCCCTCGAGGTGTACTGAAACCGCAGTGCGCTCAACTCGGCGATGAGTCCCGGATCGTCGGGCATACTCACGTCTCCCTTCTCGACCGCCTCCCGGAGACGCCAGAACAGTTCGGCTCGGCGGTTCGCGAAAAGCTCCGGCCGCTTGGCCCGGCTGCCCACGTTGACGCCCTTCACCTTCCTGTGCCCGAGCTGGCGCAGTCGGTCCAGCACTCCCGACCCGATGCCGATCTCGTCCACCACCACGCGGCTCGGCTTCTCGCGGTTGATCTCCGAGGCGATCCAGCTCGCCACCGCCATCGTGTCTAGCCCGCGCCGGATCTCGACTCGCCTGAGCTCGCGGCCTCGCCAAACCGCGAGCGCCGACGCGTCGGCACCGAACCGGGCGACGTCGACTCCGAAGCCCAGCGCCGCCTTGTCCCCCCGATCCAGCTCACGACCCGCAGCCGACTCGAGATCGGAGAGCCGGAACAAGGTGCCCTCGTCCTCCTCGGGAAAGTCGCCGCGCACCCGTGCCACGTAGAGCGGCGAGCTCTCGCCCCACTCCTGGGCACGCTCCGCGACCCACGCCGGGCTTACGAGCGAGCTCTCCTCCGCCGACGTGTGGAACAGGCGCCAGAGCTTGCCGCCCCTTCGGAACGTGTCGTAGAACGGGCCGGATGGCCCTCCAGGCACGGAGGCGAGCAGGTAGAGCCGATCGCCCCCGACATCGGTCTGCGTGCCGTGCAGCGCGGCGACCACGTCGGCGTTCAGGCCCTTCGCCTCGTCGCACAGGACGGCGAGGCTCTCCGCATGGGCGCCCTCGATTAGATCTGGGTCGGACGCCTGCACGCCAACCGCGAACCAGTCCCGCTCGTGGCCACGTATTTCGACGCTGTTTGCCCGAACTACCACGGGCAGTGACTTGGGCGCCCGCCGCACCCACTTCTTCACCTCGGGCAGCAGGTAGCGGCCGACCTGACGTTCGTAGGCGGGGGCCAGTATCAGCACGCGGCTGAACGGCCGGGTCAGGAGCCACCAGAGAAGAACCCAGGCCAGCAGGGCGGTCTTTCCGACGCCGTGGGCGGCTCGCCACGCGATCCTCGGCGTGCTCAGGCAGGCGTCGAGTATCTCCCTCTGATAGGGCTCGAGGTTCACGCCCAGGACCTCGCGCACGAAAGTCTTCGGATCGGCAGCGTACTCCCCGTACTCGGCTTCCAGGTGAGCGGGGACCTCTAGCATCTCCGCCATCCGCAGCAGATCCGATGCGAACCGCTCCAACTTCCCGCTCATCCGACCTTCCGCTCCCTCATCTGCCCCTCAAGCTCCTTGAGCCGGGCCCGCAGCCTCTCCACGATCTCTCGGCTGAGTCGTGCCTCGAACGCCTTCAGACCGACCTCACACGAGCGCACACAGGCATGTGCCACCGTCCCGCTGATCATGCCCGCCGTGGCCCAGGCCGAGATGATCTCCAGCCGGCGGACGATGTTCTCTATCGAGTCCATTGGCGGTAGTTCGCGCTCGGTGCGAGCCAATGTGAGCCTTTGACGCGCCTTTGCGCGGCCACCCTTGCGGCCAGCCGCCCGCGCCTTCTCCCTGTTCTCAAAGGTCCTGGCAGCCACAAGTCACCCCGTAGTCAGAGCCCATCCTACCGGCAGTCCCAACAGCCCGCCCGGAATCCATACGCCTCAACGGTTTTCGCCGCACCAGCGGTGCGATGCCCCAGCGTGAATCGCTTGTGCGCGGGGCGGACGCGCTAGACTGGGTTGCAGCCCACCAGTAGCTTTCTCGTTGATGTTTTGGTTCGTCCCACCCTGGGAGCGCTGGCGTGCGCCGGTTTCCAGCCTTTTCTTGGTTGGAATGTCGCTTGTCGTGTTTCCACTGGGTGTCGAATTGGATGAGGACCCCACCAAAGTGGTGATAGCTGTCGGTGCGTTGTTGGCCGCAGTCGCCCTAAGCACCCTCATCAACACACCGTTCGGCCGTTGGCTCCGCAGGCGCGTAATCGATGTCTCCGTTGAGCTCTCTGATTTCTCTGTGAATGTGGCGTCAGATAAGAGGACCGAGGAGCGTAAGACGGAGTGGTTAGCACAGATAATCGGCAGCTTTGAAGTGGCGACGTACACCATCGTCATTGCCGTTGGGGGTCCCGCCGGAGTGGCGTTCTTCCCCGCCTGGGTCGCTCTGAAGATGGCGGCGGGCTGGGGTACGAGGGAGCCAAGTAACTTCACCCGGCGAATGTCGATGCGGGCCCTGGTACTCAACCTCGTGAATCTAATCTTAGCTCTGGTCGCTGCGGGCTTCATACGCTGGCGCTGGGGCCTGTCGCTGACCGGATAGGCGCGCGTCGCGTGGCGAGTCTCCGCTGTTGGGACTGCCGTTGGGACGTTGTGGCCGTTTGCGGTCGGTTGCGGTCGGTTACTGTCCATCGGTGCCAGTCCCGAACCGCTTACGTCGTGGGCTCTTGCGGGTTACGCTGGTTTCTGTGGGATGCGGCTGATGGCCCTCGAAATGCGGCGCCCTCACGGGCTTGTGGGTTCGAATCCCACCCCCTCCGCCTTGACACGACGCGGCTTCCGGGCCTTCGGGCTCGGAGGCCGCTTCCGCCGTCGAGCGTCTGCTTATGCTTCCCCGCACAGATCTAGCGGCCGGTCTGGAAGAAGAGGTGCAGGTCTTATGGTGGGACTCGCCTGTCCCAGCGGGCGGCGAGCAGCTGGCCACTTCGGTGCCGGAGAGCGGCGTCGAGGGGCTCTCGCGCGGCGCGCCGGCGCGAAAACTAAGCGTTGACATCTCGGCCGGCGCGCGTTAGACTGCGGCGCTCCCCCCGCAAACCCGCTTGTGAGACATCCGCGCGTTTTCGTTTACTACGAGTGGGTGCGCGCCATCCGGCCGCGCCGAATAGGTTGCCGCCCCCCCTCCCCCCCGTCAATGTTCTCGTAGTGGTTAGGGAGTACTCTCAATTATGCGCTTGCCGCCGCTCGACAAGATCGTGTTCGTCCTCTCGTTTGCGGTCCTCGCATGGTTCTACGGTTTCTTTACGAGCGCCCTAGGATGGTTTCCGAACGATTTCTTGATCCGGGCGTGGTTGCAAGCGGTGGCTCTAAGCGAGCCGAACGGCGGCCTAAACCTTTCTCGTCCGCGATGGACGACCCGTCGGGTTCATGACCGCGAAGGCGTGCGGATTTTGAAACCAGGTCAGGTCCAGGCAGGTCTAACGTTGATCGCGTCCTATTGGGAAGACTTCGGCTGGAAACCGGGGCTCAAGCTGATTAACAGCGAGGGCGGCGTCGTACACGAGTGGCGAGTCGATCCGGTCGAGATATTCTCGAATTCGGCTGACCGACGACCGGATGATATTGAATTCGACCATCGGCACATTCACGGATTCTACCTTTTTCCAAAC
>JASFTI010000333.1:0-4514 GCA_050053635.1 Gemmatimonadales bacterium | reverse complement strand
TCGGTGCGCACTACGACCACCTCGGCATGGGCGGCCTGGGCTCGCTGGCGCCCGACGCGGAAGAGCCACACAACGGAGCCGACGACAACGCTTCCGGGACCGCGGTGCTGCTGGCGCTGGCTGAGTACTTCGCCGCGAACCCGCAGCTGCGGCCGTCGCGCAGCCTGGTCTTCGCCGCGTTCGCAGCAGAGGAGATGGGGCGGCTGGGCTCGGAGCATTTCGTGAGCAACGCGCCGGTGCCGTTGGAGAACGTCGCCGCGATGGTGAACTTCGACATGGTCGGCCGCCTGCGTGAAGGTAAGTTGCAGGTGTTCGGCACCGAGACGGCGGAGGAGTTCCCGGCGCTACTCGATTCGCTCGACGCCGCCGACAGTGCGTTGACGCTCAGCCATATCGGCGACGGCTATGGGCCCAGCGACCAGGTATCGTTCTACGCACGCGACCTCCCGGTACTGCACCTGTTCACCGGCACACATTCCGAGTACCACAGGCCGGAGGACGACTGGGAGCTGATCAACGCCGAGGGCCTGGCACAGGTGGGCGAGTTTGCCGCCACCCTAATCCGCGCTCTGGGCGACAGCCCAGACCAGCTAACGCTGGTCAAACAGCAGGCACCGCAGGCCGGCGGCGGCGGTGGCTATGTTCCCTACCTGGGGACGATCCCCGACTTCGGTGAAGTCGAGGGCGGAGGACTACGGCTCTCCGGCGTGCGTGAGGGCGGCCCGGCGGAGCAGGCCGGTCTGCAGGCGGGCGATGTGGTCATCGAGTTCGGCGGCAAGGAAGTCCTGAACATCTACGACTACACGTACGCGCTGCGCGATCATGCGCCGGGCGACACAGTCGTGATCAAGGTGCGGCGCGGAGAGGAAGTGCTCGAGCTGACGGCGGTGCTGGGCAGGCGCCAGTAGACGAGGCTAACAGGCCGGAGGCTAGAGCATCCGGCCTGCTTTATATCTTCTCGGGCCCTAACTGGCGCCGGGTCCGCAACTCGGGGAAGTAGTAGACTACGACGCCGCTTTCCGGCTCGTTCCCCACATCGACATAACCACTGGCCACCATCTCCCGCAGCAGTCGCTCCGCTTCCTCGAACGAGAAGCCGGTGATCATCGAGGCCTGGGTGACGGTGAGACTGCCGCCTTCCCTCGACGCGGCGTCGAGCAGGAGCTGCTGCGGCGTGCGCTGCGGCTGGGCGTAGCGGAGCGCACGCATCTGGCGAGCTTCCTCCAGCAGGTTCGCCTCTTCCACCTGGCGGCGCATGGTGATGAGGTCGTAGAGCTGACCGATGCCTCCCAACCCCCAGGTGAATAGCCAGAGGAAACCGGTACCGTACTTGCCCAGGTAGAGGCGATGGAGGCCGGCGAAGCCGAACAGCCAGCCCGCCCAGAGGCCGTACGATATGCCTTCCTTGAACTTCTTCTCGCCGTCTTGCATTTGGCTTCCAGTCTCGCGGCGCCGACGCGGCAGGACTCGAACCTCTCGCGTACCTCCGCCTCCCACTTATTATAGACGGGTGCGCACGCTACCGGTGTTTCACGGACGGTTGGGCACGACGGCCGGCCCGGCGTCGCCCTGCAAGCTAAGCCGCGCGCCCACACGCCTCAAGGTGTCGCGCTCCGACGCCCAGCTCAGGAGACAGTCCCCGATGCGACGATTCCGAGCACTACCCGCCCTGGCACTCGCAACGCTGACCCTCACCGCCTGCCCGGTGAACCCGGCCACCGGCGAGCGGCAGCTGATCCTGATCAGCGAGGCCCAGGAGATCGAGATGGGTCGCCAGGGCGCCCAGCAGGTGGCGGCCACATATGGTCTCTACGAGGACCCGGAGCTCCAGGAGTATGTCAGCCAGATCGGCCAGGACCTGGCCGCCAACTCCGAGAAACCGAACTTGCCCTGGAGCTTCCAGATCATCGACGACGTCGTGGTCAACGCCTTCGCGCTTCCCGGCGGCTTCATCTTCCTGACCCGGGGAATCCTCGGCCACTTCAACTCGGAGGCCGAGCTGGCCGGGGTATTGGGACACGAGATCGGCCATGTCACCGCGCGCCACTCCGCCGAGCAGATCAGTCGCGCCCAAGCGGCCCAGCTGGGCGTCGGAGTCGGATACATATTCCTGCCCGAGATCGCCGCCTACGGCGACGTGATAAACGCCAGCCTCGGCCTGCTTTTCCTGAAGTTCGGACGCGACGACGAGCGCCAGTCGGACGACCTCGGCTTCCGCTACATGCGGCGCTCGGGCTACGACCCCACCGAGATGGTGGGCGTCTTCGACATGCTCGGCCGGGTCAGCGCCGCGGCCGGCGGCGGCGGCCTGCCCGCCTGGCTATCGACTCACCCCGATCCCGGCGAGCGACGCGAGCGGATGCAGCAGCGACTGGCTGAGGCCGGCGGCGAGGCGGGCGGCACCGTCGAACGCACGCGCTACCTGCAGATGATCGACGACCTGGTATTCGGCGAGAACCCGAGAAACGGCTTCTTCCGCGGTAGCACCTTTCTCCACCCCGACCTCAGGTTCCAATTCACCTTCCCCGAGGAGTGGAGGACGCAGAACATGGCCCGGCAGGTGGTGGCGCTCAGCCCCAACGAGGACGCCCTGATCCAGCTCACCCTCGCCGCGGAATCGTCGGCGGCCGAGGCGGCGGACACCTTCTTCGCTCAGTCGGGCGTCCAGGTCGGACGTTCATCTCGCTATCCGATCAACGGCCTGCCGGCACGGAGGGGTTACTTCAGTGCGACGGCGAGCGACGGGACCGAGTTCCTCGGCCTGGCAGCCTTTATCGAATACCGCGAGCAGGTTTACAAGATCCTGGCCTACACTCTGGCCGACAGGTGGAACAGGTACGACGAAACATTCAGCGCTTCGCTCTTGACCTTCCATCGCCTGACCGACAGCGCGGCACTGAATGCGCAGCCGGCGCGGCTCGAGATCGTCAGGACGGACCGGTCGATGACGCTGGCTCAGTTTGCCGAGCGTTACCCGTCCACCGTGGAGATCGAGAAGTTGGAGTTGATCAACGGGGTGAGCGCTGACGAAACGATCGCCGCCGGCACGTTGGTCAAGCGGGTGGTCGGCGGGACAATACCGAAGGAGTAGAAATTCATCGGATATTGAAATGCTCTCTTCCCCGCGCCGCCACCTCCCAAACATCGCCTACCTGGTCTCCGGCGACCCCGTAGAGCCGCTCGTGCAGATTCACTGATGCGCAGACGTGGTTCGGGATCAGGCGGACCCGATCCCCGACCCGTGGGCGCCAGTCGGTCCCACTGAGATCCAGAATGCCGTGTTCCTCGGACAGGCCCTTGACCGTCACCGCGGGTCGATCCAGAAGAACTCCATATCCTCCGCCCGGCGCCCGCAGTTCCTCCCGGGCAAGCGCCTTGGAACCGGCGTCGACCACGGCCTGACCGGGACAAGCGGTACTCACGACGGTGGCGAGGACGGTGTAGGCGCAGTCTTCCCAGCGGCAGGCACCGATGGCGGCGATCGCACGGTCGTTGAAGATGCACATGCCAGCGCGCACTTCGGTCAGGCCCGCTATCTCGTGCGTGCGGAAGAGAGTCGGGGTCGAGCCACCGCTAACCACCCCAGGGGTGAGGTCCGCGCTGCCTAGCGCATCCAGCACCTGCTCCAAATAGCGGGAGACCGCCTCGAGCGCCGGCCCCTGTTCTTCGACGGAGCTCCGGATGTGACCGGGGTAAAGCATCACGCCCTTATAGACCGTACCGTCCAAGCGATCCGCCTCGCGGGCGAGGCTCACCGCCTCGTCCGGCGTCACCACGCCGACGCGGTGGAGGCCGACATCGATTTCTACGAGGACGCCAAGCTCGCGGCCTTCCTCGGTGGCCCTCGAACCCAGCGCCCGAAGAGCTTCGAGCGAGTCGAGGCCAACGGTCAGCTCAAGGCTCTCCGGCAGGGCGATGAGCCGATCGATCTTGCCACGGCCAACGGGAGGGTAGGCGAAAAGGAGGTCATTGGTGATTCCGGCCATCACCTCCGCCTCGCGGGGCGTGGCGACACTGAGGCCGCGGGCGCCGGCGGCTATCTGCGCCGCCCCCAGCTCGGGTGTCTTGTGAGTCTTTACATGCGGTCGCCAGGAGAGATCATGCTCGCGACAGTAGGAGGCCACGCGCTGCAGATTCGCTTGCATGCGCGAGAGATCGACGAGGGCGGCCGGCGTATCGAGCCCTGCGAAATCCATCAGGCGCTCGCGAAGAAGTCGAAGTACGTGCCCTTCCCCGACTCGAGCGCCCTTTCGTACGCCGCGGCGGCCGCCGCCGCATCCTGCAATCCGGTACCGGTAGAATCGAAGATTGTTATCTCAGCACTCGATGTGCGACCCGGCTTCTTGCCAACGATGATCTCTCCGAGCTCGCCGTGGACCTGATCCCGTTCGATGATCTTAGCCTCGATAGCGTGATGTAATTCTCCGACCTCGGCACACTGACTCAGGATATCGACCACCACCGTGCCGGACGCCATGAGCCGAGGATCGATCTCCTGCTTCCCTGGACTGTCC
>JASFTI010000332.1:0-4516 GCA_050053635.1 Gemmatimonadales bacterium | reverse complement strand
ACGTGCCCAGGGCGCTGTGGTCGGCGGACGGGGTCCTGCGGATCAGGGTCGCCGGCGAGAGCGCCGGTGTGCCGACCTGGTTCATGATCTTCAAGGAGCCGCTGGCGCCGCACATCGCGCTGCAGAACGCGCCGGCTCTGTTACGCGGCGACGATGGCAACCGGCAGATCGTCCGCGTCGATCTGTTGTACCTGGGCGACGCGGGCCGGGTGCGGCTGGAGAGCTCGATCGGGCGGATCGACGATACGGTGGGCCTCGGTCACCGGCGCTATCAGATCCCGGTCCCCGAGGTCGGGCGCGAGACCGAGGTCGCGCTCGAGTTCCAGGTCGACGATGATCGTACGGGGACGACGTTCGCCGTGGCGCCGGTCCGGCGGATGGACGTCTACCTCATCCACCACACCCACCTCGACATCGGCTACACCCACCGTCAGGACGAGGTCGAGCGGTTGCAGTGGCGTCACCTGGAGCAGGCGCTGCGGCTGGGCGCGGCCAGCGAGTCGTATCCCGAGGAGGCGCGCTTCGTCTGGCACCCGGAAGGGCTGTGGGCGGTGGAGTCGTACCTCGCGACTCACAGCGCCGAGGAGAACGAGCGGCTGCGCCAGGGGATCCGCCGTGGCTGGATCCACCTGGACGCGATGTACGCCAACCTGCTGACCGGGATCGCGACCTCGGAAGGCCTGATGCGGGGCATGGCGGCGGCCCAGCGGCTGGGCGCCTGGAGCGGCATGCCCATCGAGTCGGCGATGCTCTCCGACATCCCCGGCTTCACCTGGGGCCTCGTGCCGACCCTGGCCCGGCACGGCGTGCGCTACCTGTCCATCGGGCCCAACTTCGGCCACCGGATCGGCCACTTCAGCGAGGCGCTGGGCGACCGGCCCTTCTATTGGGAGTCGCCCTCGGGGGACGAGCGGCTGCTCACCTGGGTCTCGGGCGCCGGCTACGCCACCTTCCACAGCGGGCTCGGCTACTCGAAGCTCACCAAAGCGCTGGACGAGGTGAGCGTCTTCAAATACGTGGAGCGGCTGGCGGGGCAGGGCTACCCGTACGACATGACCTACCTGCGCTACAACATCGGATCCGATAACGGGCCGCCCGACCCCGACCTGGCCGACGCCGTCCGCGCCTGGAACGAGCGCTACGTGTCGCCGCGCCTCATCATCTCGAACGTCACCCACGTCTTCAAGACGTTCGAGGAGCGTTACGGCGATCGGCTGCCCGTCTACCGCGGCGACCTCACCGGCCACTGGGAGGACGGCGCCGCCTCGTCGGCCCGCGAGACGGCGCACGTACGGCGTGCCGCCGAGGCGCTGATTCAGACCGAGGCGCTCTCCGCCATTCTGGGCGCGCCGCTACCGCCGGACGAGGTCTACGCGGCGTGGCGCAGCGCCGTGCTCTACTACGAGCACACCTGGGGCTCCTGGAACTCGGTGAGCGAACCGCTGTCCGAGTTCACGCTGGCGCAGTGGGAGCACAAGAAGGCGTTCGCCGACTCCGCCGCAGCGCAGGCGGCGCGCCTCCGCGACCGGGTCCTGGCCGGTCGTGTCGCGCGCTCCCCGAGCCCCGCCGCGGTCGACGTCATCAACACGGCCAGCTGGCCGCGGACCGATGTGGTGGTTCTGGACGCCGACGCCAGCCGGCGCGGCGACCGAGTGCTGGACGAGTCGGGCCACCGGGTGCTCTCGCAGCGGCTGAGCACCGGCGAATTGGCCTTCCTGGCCGAGGACGTGCCGGCGTTCGGAGCGCGACGCTTCCTCATCGAGCCGGGCGCTGTCGACGCCGCTCCCGCTCCCGGCCTACCGGCTAACGTGATCGCGAACGACGAGCTTCGCCTCGAGGTCGACACGCTGCGCGGGACGATCGGCTCGCTGGTCTACCGCCCGGCGGCCCGCGAGCTGGTGGGCGACGCGCCGGGGCTCAATCAGTACATCTACGTGGCGGGCCGCGACCCGGCGGACGCGGCGACGGCGGCCCGTCCGGTCACGGTAAGGCTCGTTGAACGCGGGCCGCTGGTCTCGAGCCTCGAGGTGATCGCCGCTGCAGCGCCGGGCACGAGCTCGGGGGTCCGCAGTGAGCTCCGCCTCTACAACGGCCTCGATCGGGTCGACATCATCAATACGATCGACAAGTCGCTGGTCTACGATCCGGAGGCCGTGCTCTATCGGTATCCGTTCAACATCGATGATCCCTTGGTTTGGGTGGATATCCCCTGGGGCTCCTTCCGGGTGGAGGACGACCAGCTGCCCGGATCATCGAAGAACTACATGAGCGTGCAGCGCTGGGCGGCGATCCAGGGAGACGACGTCAGCGTCACCCTGACCAGCATCGACGCGCCGATGATCCAGGTCGGCGCAATCCGTACCGACGCGATCGTCGCCGGCTGGCTCGAGCAGATCGAGCCGTCGGCCACGCTCTTCTCCTACCCGATGAACAACTACTGGGAGACCAACTACAAGGCGGCGCAGGACGGGCCGCACGAGTTCCGCTACTCGCTGCGCCCGCACCGCGCCTTTGACGAGGCGGAGGCGGAACGCTTCGCCAGGGCGATCGCCCAGCCGCTGATCGCCGTTCCTGCCGAGCGCGATGCGCCACGCGTCGCACCGTCGTTCACCGTCGAAGCCGAGCGCGCCATCGTCACCTCGCTCCAGATCGCCGAGGACAGTACGGCGCTGGTCGTGCGGCTCTACAATCCCGGCGAGCAAAGCGACACGGCCAGGTTCAGTTGGCCGGACAGTCATGAACGCCGTGTCTATCGCGCCGACGTTTCGGGGTCGCCTTTGGAGCCGCTACATGGCGAGATAGAGCTCGGGCCCTACGAGATCCTCACACTGCGTGTCGCGCGCTGAGCTGGCAGCGGAAGGAGGGTCGTCGGTTGATCCTGGTCTTGGCTACGCAGCTAGTCTCCGCTTGGCTCGCACTAGGGCATATCAGCCAGGCTCCACACCACTACAATATCACAATCGAACTGTCACCTGCGCGCCGGTATCTCGAGGCCACAGTCCTGCTCGACTTCCGCGCAGCGGCGGCCACCGACTCGCTCGTCTTCTTCCTACACGAGCAACTGGCGGTCGATTCGGTGTCGGCGCAGGGGTTGAGCGGGTTCGTCGTGCTCGATGATGGTGTGCCGTCGTACATGCCCGACGCGAACACTGTGGTTCTGCGTTTCGACGGGCCGCTTAGTAAGGACCGTGCGACGCGCATATCGTTCCGTTACTCGGGGCGAATCACGCGCCATCGCAACCCGGCCAACCGGCTTTCGGAGGACTGGGTCGAGCTCAACCTCTACAGCCCGTTCTTCCCCTTCAACTTCGACTACGGCCCGTTCACTTACTTTGTGGACGTTTCGCTCGATGAGTCGTACACGGTTGTTGGGATGGGGAGAACTTTGGGCGCAGGAAAGAGATGGACCATTGAGTCGGACGTTCCGGCGATAGACATCGTCGTTACCGCATCGAAGGACTACACCGTTGAACAGCGGACTCGGGGTGTGTTCGGCGCGACTATTGGGTTCACGAACCTGCCTCCCGAGGTGGCCGGGATAATCCTTGAGGACGGGATCTGGCTTCTATCGGCGTACGCCGGGTGGTTCGGCGACGTTGGGCAGCAGCATGCGTCTATCGTCGTGGCACCGCGAGCGGGTGGCGGCGGCTACTCGCGGAAAGGATTCGTCGTTCTGGCCGCGTTCGACGAGGAGGACTACACCGAAGAGCGGGTAGCGACCTTCAAGCACGTAGCCCACGAGTTCGCGCACATCTGGTGGTCGATGGCGCCGGTCGATAGCTGGGAGGATTGGCTGAACGAATCGTTCGCCGAGTACACCGCGCTTATGGCGGTGAGAGAAACCTTCGGCGTAGCCCAGTTCAAGGAGTTGATGGCGCAGAAGTCGGCATTCGCCGAGGGCCAGCCGGCCATCGTGGGGCTCGAGCGGAGCAGCAGAGGAGCCTATTCGGTCCTGTACTACAAAGGCCCTACACTCCTGCACGCTCTGGAAATTCGGCTTGGCCCAAAACGCTTTCGCCGTCTGCTCCGCGAGATGATAGCCCGGGACGTGTCGACCACCGACCGCTTCCTCGGAGTACTGGGCGAGCTGGAGGGAGAAGCGGTCAGGGCCAAATTCGCCGCCAAGCTCTCCCGGTAGGGCCGGGATATCGCAGCCGGAGCCGATCCCGGAACCCGAGGTGGTCTTCCAGGTGTTCTACGGTCACGTCCGGGATTCGAACTAATACCTTCATAAGGGATGGGTTCCTGGAGATGCTGTTAAATAGAAATATACGCTTCTCCCGAACCGCACCGTTCGTACTGCTCGCCTTCGGTGCGGTCGCCTGTAGCGATGACACGGGTTCGATTACCGACCCCGGCGAGCTCGAGAGCATCACCCTCGACGTCCGAGTCCATCTGCTCGAGTCGGACCAGTTCGCTGCGCTCGATGCTACGCTGACCGAGTCCGATGTGGCCGTGCTATTCGAAGGCGTGAACGAGATCTGGTCGCAGGCGGGCATCACCTGGCGCGTCGAGT
>JASFTI010000331.1:0-4516 GCA_050053635.1 Gemmatimonadales bacterium | reverse complement strand
TCGACCCAGTTGGTCAATCGCTTCGCCGACCGCTTCCCCGAGCGCGAGCCTGACCCAGATGCCTTCCTGGTCCGCTTGTACGATGAGGAGCTGACCAGACGCCGCAGCCGCACGGCTGCACGCGGGGAACGCGGCATCGTACGGGCCTCGGGCACGGCCGAGCGCTTTGTGGCGATGCGACAAGACGTCTGGGAGAAGTTCCGACGCGAAGCCGCTAAGGTTGCACAGGGCGGGATCGGCAAGCTGCCCGGCTCGGCAGTGAGACGATTCGCCGCCGATTACCGGGAGGTCGCAGCCGACCTCGCGCGCGCTCGCACTTACGGCGTCGATCGGCGCGTCTTGGACTACCTGGAGCGTATCGTCAGCGCAGGTCACAACGCGCTGTACGGCTTGCGCGGCGTGCGGAGGCACTCAGTGCGTCGTCTGCTGCTCGCCGATTTCCCAGCAGCCGTAGTGCGTGCACGTCACTACGTCGCGGGCGCGGCATTGCTCTTTACGATCCCGGCGTTCGTCGGATTCTTCCTGATTCGTGGCCAGCCGGAGCTCGCCTACGAGGTGCTGCCGCACTCCGCAATCGAACGTGCGGAGTCCGGCGCCTCGGAACTGGAGCAGGGACGCGGTTATGCCGAAACGCCTCCAATGTTCCTGCCGGCCATGGCGTCCGGGATCGTTGCCAACAACGTACAGGTCGCCTTCGCCGCTTTCGCCTTCGGAATCACCGCCGGCATCGGCACCGTCTTCGTCCTGGTGTTTAACGGGCTCTTCTTCGGGGCTATCCTCGGCCTGTTCACCAACTATGGCCTGACTGCCTGGCTCCTCACCTTCGTCGCCGGTCACGGCGTTCTCGAGCTCAGCGCCATATTCATCGCCGGCGGCGCCGGCTTGATCGTCGGGCGGGCTGTCATCGCGCCAGGGGACCTTACCCGTCGGGATTCCCTCGTCGTGCACGGCAGAGGCGCCATTCACTTGGTCGGCGCGGCGGCATCGCTGCTGCTCCTCGCCGGCACCATCGAGGGCTTCCTCTCGGCGAGTGCCGCACCTGCGGCGGTCAAGTTGGGGGTCAGCGCCGCCACTGCGCTTCTCCTGCTCCTCTACTTCGAGGCAGGCCGTCGTCAGAATACGGCTGCCTCGCTCAGCCCCCAACGAAACGACCCCGGCCGACCCCCACCACGCTTCACAACCACTGTGTCCGAACTCTAGTTCGTCACGAAAACAGAGTAGAGACCACGCAGGTCACCCACCTCGAAGTCGTAGGCCCGGTCTTCGGGATAGCTGTCCTTCACGAACTGGGGGCGAGCCTCCTTCGCCCCGTGGCAGGCGAGACACGTTTCTTCTACAACGATGCGCCGGAAGTAACGATACCCTGGCTGCCCGTCCAGCTCGGCTCGCACCCACATCCCCATCAGGCCCGGATCGTCGGCCATCAAGCGATGGGCACGCTCGGCCTCGGAGTCGAGCCTGTGTCCCGGGTTGCGATACTTGTCCGCCAGCTGCGCGATCCTCCAACCGTTTTCCTCGGCGAGCCGCTTCGCCTGCTCGCCCACCGGCCGGCAGACCTGAGCGAACGTCGATAGATCCGGCTCCCCAGAGAAAGAACCCGCCAACGCGGACCGTGTCGCATCCAGCCCCTCTATTTCCAGCACAACCTTCGCCAGTACCTGGGCATCCGGCCGCCCCGCTGTCTCACCTCCCGACTGCGCCACCGCGGCGGCAAGGACCGCGCAGGCGATCACAACGCATACTGTTCTCACTCCCATTTCCCTCACCTCGCCACGGAGATCGGCAGAGAGCTACTCCTAATCCTCGGGCCGCGGCACGACCAGCGTCGCGCGGCGCCCGTGCCGCAGCACGTGAGTCGAAGTACTGCCCAATAGCAATTTATTGAAGAAACCGAAGCCGTGCGTTCCCAGAACGATCAGATCGGCCTTCCAGGCCTGCGCCTCGTGCAGTATTTCGTGTCCGGCGTGTCCTTCGCGAATCTCGCGACTCATCATCAACTCCGGGGGCAGGCTAATCTCGGACAGTATCAGCTCGAACTGAGTCCGCGCCTCGTGGCGTTGCTCGTGCTCATCGAACAGCGCTGCTTCCAGGAGCATCGGCGTCAGTCTGTCCTGAACGTACAGGGCACGCACCTCGGCCTGATCTACTTGCGCGAGCGTCGTTGTGATCTCGAGGACGCGTCGCGATTGGCGCGACAGATCGACCGCCACGAGTATACGCCCGAACGACTCCCGGCGACCTTCGGTCGCCACCAGTACCGGGGTTCGAGCGAGGCGGATGACGCGCTCGGCGGTCGACCCCACCAGGAAGCGAGCCATGGCCGGCCTCGGATGGGCCCCGACCACCACCAAATCGGCGCTCAACTCCTCCGCGACTCTCGATATCAGTGCAGCCGCGAGACCGGAGCGCAGATGGACGGTCGCATCGCCCACGCCGGCCTCCTCTGCCTGGACGACGACCTTGCGATGTAGCTGCTCGCCGAATCTCTCGTGATACTCCGTGGCCTTGATGCCGAACGGCAGCAGTCGCGTCTCGAGCACACTGACTACATCCAGACTGGCGTCGGAACGGCGAGCACAGGCAGCCCCGGTCACCACCGCACTCAGACCGTGCTCGCTGGCGTCCGTCGCTGCGAGCACACGCTGCAGCTCTTGCATGCTGTCCCCCATCGCGCTAGGGGCTAATCGCCGGACTCACGCCGCGGCACGACGAGTGTAGGCCGCTGCCCGTGCCGCAGCACATAAAGTGGCGTGCTGCCCAGCAGCAGCCGATCGAAGAAGCCGAACCCATGCGTGCCGACTGCGACGAGATCGGCATCCCAGCCCTGGGCCTCTTCCAGTATCTCGTGTCCCGAGCGCCCTTCTCTCATCCGGGCCTGTACCGAATCCTCGCCCAGCAAGCCGGCCTTTTCCAGAACTTTCTCCATCTGCTCACGACCATGGCGCAGCCGCTCCGCTTCATCGATCGACGCCGCCTTGGCTAGCACCAACGGTAGCGGCTCGAGCACGTAGAGCACACGCAGCTCAGCTCTGTCAGCCTTGGCCAGGGTCCACGCAGCCTGCAAAACGGCGCCAGACATCTCCGACAGATCGACCGCAGCCAGTACGCGACGGAACGGCTCGCGTCGCGCCTCGCTGGCCAAGAGCACCGGCCGCTGGGCTAGGTACAGCGTGCGACGGCCGGTGGCGCCGACGAGGCTGCCGCGGGCCGGCTGCGGGCTCGCGCCTATGACGACGAGGTCGGCCTCCGTCTCAGCGGCGATGCGATTAACGAGTTGGGGAGCCAGGCCGGCGCGCACGCGTATCGAGGCACCCGCCGCTCCAGCTTCCGCAGCCTGGTTCTCGGCCTTCTCGCGTGCATCCCGCACAAATGCCAACTCGTATTCCGCCGGCTCAACGCCCGGCGGCGCGTACTCCGGCGGCAGCAGCAGGACCTCGACGATAGTGGCGACCTCGAAGCTGGCGCCCGCGCGGGCCGCCCAGGCCGCGCCAGTCACCACGGCGTTCAGCCCGTGCTCGCTGCCGTCGGTCGCGGCCAGTACCTTGTTGAAATCAGTCATCGTTTATCCCTTCAACACGCCCAGCGGTTTCAGCTGCACGACCATCTTACCGATACCCGCCCGGTGAACCACCCCCACTACATCCTTGACGTCCTTGTAGGCTTCGGAGATCTCCTCGTCCACCGTCGCGCGGGAGGCGGCCCGGATCAGGATTCCCACGTCCTCCAACTCACGCACGATGGCGCGGCCCTTTGCTGTCCGCTTCGCCTGCTTGCGGCTCATCATCCGGCCGGCGCCGTGACACGTTGAGCCGAACGTCTCCTTGTAGGCGCCCTCCGTTCCCACCAGTACGTAGCTGTAGCGCCCCATGTCGCCCGGGATAAAGATCGGTTGACCGACTTCGCGGTACACTTCCGGCACCTCCGGGTGACCCGGCGGAAAGGCGCGCGTCGCACCCTTGCGATGGACACACAGCTGCTTCTCGCGACCGTCCACCGTATGCTTCTCGATCTTGGCGATGTTGTGAGCGACGTCGTAGACGAGACGCAGCCCGAGCCGCTCGGCGCTCCGGCCCAGCGTCTCCTCGAAAGTCTCGCGCACCCGGTGTCCCATCATCTGTCGATTACAGAACGCATAGTTGGCGGCAGCACGCATCGCTCCCAGATAGCGCTTCGCCTCGTCCGATCCCAACGGCGCCGAGCAGAGCTGACGGTCCTGCAACGCTATCCCGTACTTCTCCGAGGCCCGTAGCATCATCTTCAGGTGATCGTCGCACACCTGGTATCCCAAGCCACGCGAACCCGAGTGGATAAAGGCGGTGACCGTTCCCTGCCACAGGCCCAGTGCCGCCGCCGCTCTCTCATCGTAGACCTCGCCGACGTAGCCGATCTCGATGAAGTGGTTGCCCGAGCCCAAAGTGCCGACCTGGGCGCGGCCGCGCTCCAGAGCGCGTTGCGAGAGGTTCTCGGGGTCCGCCCCGGCCAGCGCGCCGCTCGCCTCGATTCGCTCGAGGTCCTC
>JASFTI010000330.1:0-4530 GCA_050053635.1 Gemmatimonadales bacterium | reverse complement strand
CGACAACTACTTCGAGGCACCCGGTTCGGCGACGGGTATCCACCTGCAGGGTTCGGGTCCGCGTGACGAGGATGGCTGGTCACCGCGCCGTACGGACGGGAGCCGCGTGGAACGCAACACGATAGTCGCGACTGCGCCTCAGCCGAGTTGCGGCTTCTGCGGCGGGATCCGGCCGCGCGACGGCAGGAACCTGGTCGTGTCGCAGAACACGGTCGAGGGCCCGTGGCTCAATTCGATCAGCACGGCCATGCTCTACGACAGCGAAATCAGTGGCAATCGGCTTGAGGGCGCTCAGTGGAATGGGATCGCCCTCTCCCGCAACCCCACGTCGGAGTATTCAACCGTCAATAACGTCTTCCGCGGCAACAGCGTCAGCGGGGCGAACTTTCCCGGGGTGCGCGTCCTTCGGGCCTGCGAGAACGTGTTCATAGGTAACAACCTGAGGGGCAACAACCTGGACGGCATCGAGGTTCCCGGCTTCGATGATATTGGAATGTGGCTCGGATTGTCCAGCGGCGCGAACATAGTGCTCGGCAACAAGAACGTCGTCGTAGATGATGGCGACTACGACTGCGACTGGGATGGTAACTCCGACCCGAACCTCATCGCGGGTGGCGGGCGCATACTGCGCGGCATCGGTCTCGCCGATAAGACGAGCGAAGGCGCGAGCTCGTACGGCGTGCTGCAGTAGCGACGCCGCGACTTCTCACAACGAGCGGGGGCGGGCGCGAGTGCGCCCGCCCTTTCGCGTACTCGGGCAGTGTTGCTCGCATCGCCGGTCCCTAGGTTAACGGCGCTTGTCTGTGGGGCCCCACTGGTTTCGAGAACCAGTCGGGTAGTCACACCCCTTGCACCGTAAGGCGTTTGAGACGACTTGCCCGTGTCTTTCCTCTGCAAGAACGCACGTGCGGGAACCGAGGTGCTGGCTAGCCTCTGCGGAAGTCAGGCCATCTGAGAATAGAGAGGTGAATCGCCTGAGGCCGACCTACCCCCATTTCCCCCCTGGGCCCCCGGTCGATATACGTGAATGGGCCTTCTCAATTTCTCCGGTTTTTTCGGGAATCCTGGTGGGAAACGGTGAATACGAAGGGTCAGGTGACCATATTCGGGAAAATGTCCTCGCAGGTGGTTTCACTCCAACGGGTTACAAGAGCGAAGAATTGGGGGCTTGGAAGCGTTACGACAGGGCGGACCACGATTGCATAGGTTCCATTGCCAGGCTGCATTACTTCCACCGATGTTCGGCGTGTGCCGCGCCAGTCTTGTTTTTCTCACCCTCCCTCGTGCAATTGTTGTAGTCTGTCCAAAATGAGCTCTGCAAGTTCACCGGCGGTGCGGTCTTGTCCATCTATGTATCCGTCGATAGAGAGAACACAGGGAATCTCCGTCTCGTCAAGGCGCAGCAGAAAGACTCGCTCGTCCTCCCTGCGCTTGATGAGTTCCCGAACAGCGCGCCACTCCAGAACTGGCCATTCCTTATTCTCGTACTCGGCGCAGACAAAAACCACGACGAGCTGGGACTCGTCTTGATAAATACGTTGCAGGTGTTCGTCCAAACCGAACCGGGCGAGTTTTGCCTCATGGAACGCATCGTAGAATACCCGTTGCTTCCCTAGCTTGGAGGCAAGCTGCACCGCTACCTGTTCCACAGTGTCCCGGATCTCACCTGGAAATGACAGCGCAACATCAAATCGCCTAGCCTCGCCAGCACTAGGCAACATCGGGGTACCGTCGATCGCGTGGAACGCCGCACCGCCCAGGTCGTCCGCTGGATGTTCCCGTACCCTGACGGGCGGCCCATCAGATTCCCCGACAACGCTTTCAAGAACGCTGCCAAGGCCGCTGGCTGGCCCGAGCTTCACGTGCACGACCTCCGACGGTTCGCTGCGAGCCGCATGGCGGAGCTCGGCGTGCCCGAGACCGACGCCATGGAGTTGCTAGGCATGGAGACTCGGAGCATCTTCACCCGATACGACATCTCGAACGGAGCTCGGAAGGTCAGGGCCGTCGAACGACTGGCGGGCGCATTGGACGCCGAGCCAAAGAGACGAGAAGTTGCCGGTTTACGGGTAAGACATTGGCAAGGCAGGGCAGGGAAGAGAATGGCGGGTTCCCGTAAGTTGTTGCTGCACAATCATGGGGGCGGATCGGGCCTGGTGGCTCGACTGGTCTTCAAAACCAGCTAGGCGGCCCAAAAACCGCTTGGTGGGTTCGATTCCCACACGCTCCCGCCATTCTCTGTACTGAGGCGTTGCCTTCGTACTAAGGCGTTGCCTTCCGCGCGTCGTTGACCGTTCCCACACGCCTGGCCGAGTTGAGAGCGATGAGGGCAGGTGTGCTCACCCCGTACGACCTCCGCAGAACGGCGATCGCCGAGTCGCAACCGCAGCAGAAAGTACCGCTCTCGTACAGCGCGCCCTCAGCGGGTGGCGGTGTATCGCAGACGAACGAGCTGTCCACAGCCTCTCCTGCAGTCTCGACGACGAGGATGGCGGCGTAGAACTGGGCCGCAGCGCCGCTCTCCAGCTCGATGCTCTCCGGCCAGACCGCGATCGCCGCAATCAGGGTATCCACGACGACCGTGTCGGGCGGCGGCGGCGCGATCGTGTCGTCGTTGGCGAGCGACCACATATGCGCCGACGAGAAGTCCCCGGCATTGCCCACTCCATCGACGGCCCGGATCTGGAAGCCGAAGGTGTGAGTCTCGTTAACTGGGGGTCGCGTGACCGCGAAACTGTCGGCTAGGAAGCTCGTGCTGCCCTGGGCGACAACCGTGTCGGGGGTCGACCGCCAGTTGAGCCAGTCGTATTGCGCGATGCCCGAGGGGTCGCTGGCGGCGCTCCAACGCGCTTCGATCGTCACCGAATCGGCCGTCGAGCTGACGACACTCATTCGCAGGCCGACCTCGTTCTCCGGAAGCGCGGCGTCGCGGTCCGACGAGAACATTTCGATCTTGCACCCCGAGATGAGCAGCAGAAGGAGGATGGATGTGCATGAAACCGTTCTCGAGCCCAGTGCTCTCGTCTCGATCATCTCGCCCTCCGTAGATGAGTCTCCAGCGGACGGTAGGTAGACGCACCGGGCCACGAGGGCCGGGACGCGAGGGAGGCCCGGCGGGGACCTTTCCTCTTCGAGTCCATTGACTAGGCGAATGCACGTACTAGCAAGCCCCGTTCCAGTCAGGAATTCGGCGGGTCTTAAGGACTTGCCTGGGCCGGAATCGTTGAGCTACGCGCAAACTTTGCGGTATCGGACCACCGGTTTCACTCGAGAGCGCACTCGCGGGAGTAAGCGAGAATTCGCGGTGAACCTTGTTCCTGGCGCCCTAGCGACAAACCGCAATGGGCTGGGGTCTTCTCAGCGGCGCCCCTGCTGCAGAAGTTCGTCGGCCTGAAGGTTGCACTTGTTGAACTCGTCGGCCGCGGCTGCCTCGTATTCGGCACGGAACCTGGACGCGAGCGCACGGTGTGCGCGGCCGTATTGGTCCGCCTCCTGTCGCTTCGCCTCAGAGAGCCCAGCGTAGCGTAGCGAGTCTTCGGTGCTACCGGCGAAGTTGGCGGCCGAGTCGGCGTAGGCCAACGCGGCAGCGTGCAGGTTGAGCAGCTCCAGGTATCCTCCTGATTCGCGGGCCCGAGCTTCCGCCTGTTCCAGGTCGCTGCGCGCGTAGCGGACATCGTTCTGGGCGTCGCGTAACGCATTCCGCGACCTCTGAAGCCGTGCCTGTAGCTCGAAGGCGTCGGGCATCGCCTCCGGATCGGAGGTTTCCCTGAGTAAGGCGCGGTGCGCGGCGTCCGCTTCTGCCAATCTGGCCTCTGCTTCCTCGAGGCGTGCCCTCCTGGCGGCCAGCAGCTCCTCAGCGTCAGGGGCTTCCTCTGCAAACCGGAGCAGGTCGGCCCCGAGGCAAGCGGCGCGCAGCGCTTCGACCTGAGCTGGTGTGAGCGGCTCGCCGCCGCGGCTGCAGCCGGCGAGCATGGCCAGGCCGATCAGTAGCTTGCATCCGGCTAGGAGGCTGGGTCGGTTCCTGCTCTGCTGTCGCATGGGTCTCTTTAACGTCTTCATTCTACGGTCCTGGCTGTTCGGCTGGGGCGTTGCATTGCCGCACAACGACAATGCAGCGGCGCGAGGGCGTTTGTCCAGAGGGGAGCGCTCGGCCCTGATCGTCGATGTGCGCCCTCGGCACGCTAAGCGTTTCGTACTGACACGAAGCCCTCTACGGCTTGGGAGCGAACCGGCGCTTCACTGCTGCATTTGGCCGGCACGTCGGTTCGGCACCGAGCTTGCCCTTCCGAGAGAGTACAGTCCGCTGGTTTTGAGCTGAGGTAGCCGTCGGAATGGGTGGGTACAGCAGTTTCGACCGGAGGAAAGAGCTATGGCGAGAAGCGTAATGGTGATTGTGGTTTTCGCGTTGGCCGCAGCCGCGTTGGCGGGGTGTGCGACGATCTTCAGTCCCGGCCCGGATCCGGTGGCGTTCGGTTCCGATCCCCAAGGAGCTGAGGTCATCGTCAACGGCCAGAGTATGGGGCACACACC
>JASFTI010000329.1:0-4540 GCA_050053635.1 Gemmatimonadales bacterium | reverse complement strand
CCTCCTCCTCCGAACCCGCCACCAGAAAACCCGCCGCCGCCGCTGAACCCTGAGCCGCCGCTCGAGGAACGTGGCGCGGTGACCAGCGCGGCGCCGGTCGATGTCGTCATGCGGCCCAGCGAGCTGGAGAAGTAGCCGGCGTGGAAGTGGCCGGGGTAGTGGCTGACGTACCACTGGGGCGGCTCGACGAGGATCGCCTCGAACGCCTCCGTCCACTTCTCCTCCAGCCCCATCGCCGCGGCGAACGGCAGCAGCTTCTCGAAGTGCTCGAGCGTCGCGTACTTCAGACGCTCGCGGTCGACCCGATCGATGTACTCGCGCAGCCCCAGCACGTGGTTGAGCATCCAGGCGCCCTTCAGCGTTCTAGCCGGCATGACGAGGCCGAACCCGAGCACGATCACGGGGGCGGCGATCAGCGACGCCCAGCTGACGACCGGGTGTCCCAGCTCTACGGCGCGGGCCAGGAAACCGACGGCCACGCAGATCGCGCCCACCACGACGGCGATTCCTGCCCAGACGCCCATGACGCTCTGGGGTCGCGCCGTGAACAGCTTGGGTGGCTTCGTCAGCCGGCGATAGAGCGCCGCCTTGATGGCGGGCACGCGGCGGTAGAACTCGTTCTTGAGCTCCGTGACCTTCACGGCATACGTGCCGTTCGTCTTATCGGCCAGCGACCAGAGCGATCGCAGCGTTTCGTGCTCGTGGTCCTTCAGATCGCTGACGTCGGCCGGGTCCTGCAGGATGTGGATGATGTGGTCCTTCGGCCGCCGGCGGCGCTTGCTGGGCACCTCCTCGATCCGCAGGTAGCCGCGTATCGCCAGGTCGATGATCGTCGCCGATAGATCGCGCGGGTCGACGCTGAAGTCCATCAACGTGCCGACCTCCGCCGGACTCATGTCGTCCGGCGGCTCGTACTGCGGCATGATCGAGCGGCCGAGCTCCGGGTCGCGCCCCTTCTTTCGCCAGAGCCTGAACATGACCAGAAAGGCGATGATCGGGACGGGTAGGAACAGGTAGTCGAGGAAGAGCCAGCGCATCTTCTGCGCCGCCGACGGCCGCGCCACCACACCCGGGTCCCAACCGACGACGATCGTCAGGCCTTCCCGCATCTCGAGTCGACGCGTCGTCTCGAACACCACGCTGGAGCCGCTGATCAACTGCTCGTAGTCGCGTCCCGTCGCGCCGCGCCGCCCGGTGTAGGCGACGGCTTTGATGCCGCTGACCTGCCGCGGCAGGTCGACCCGCGCCCGGGCGCGGAGGATCGGCATCTCCCACTCGTCGCCGGTGACGTTCCAGTAGAGCTCGTCGTGCGCCCACTGCATCTCCTCGTCGCCCTCGAAGTAGCGCAGCCCGTTCTCCACCCGGTAGCGGTAGACGATGGTGCGCTGCGCGTCCCGCGCGCCCGGTACCCAGGTCTTGATCTTGACCAGAGCGCCCTCGCGCTTGACCTCGTGGCGCAGCTCGTTCCCGCTCTCGTCCTCCACCGCCCGCACGTCGAGGTAGACCTGATGCCGGCCGCCGTCCGTCAGCTCGTACTTGACCGGTATCCAACGGTAGATGCCGTTCCACGAGCCCTCGAACAGGACGGTGATCCGCTCTACGACGTCGACGGCGCCGTCGGTTCCCACGTCGTACGTCGCGTCGAAGAAGGCGATGGTCAGGCGGCGGGCCTGGATGACGGGCGCATCGCTGGCGCGGGCCGGTATCGCCAGGCCCAGCGCGACCGCGGCGAAGAGGAGAATCGATCGTCTGGTCTTCATGGTATTAAGTACTGAAGTCGACCTTCGGCGCCTCGCGCTCTTCCGGCGACTCGAGCTCGAAGTACTCCCGGTCCTTGAAGTTGAACATCCAAGCGACGAGGCTGGACGGGATCACGTGGACTTTCGTGTTGTAGTCGCGCACGACCGCGTTGTAGTAGCGGCGCGCGGCCTGGATGTTGTCCTCGATCTCGGACAGCGCGCTCTGCAATTGCGTGAAGTTCTCCGAGGCGCGCAGCTGTGGGTAGTTCTCCGCCACGGCGAAGACCGAGCGCAGCGCCGAGGTCAGCATGTTCTCGGCCTGCGCCTGCTCGGCTACGCCCTGCGCGTTGATCGCGGCGGCACGCATCTCGGTCACCCGCTCGAACGTCCCCTTCTCGTGGCTGGCGTAACCTTTTACCGTCTCCACCAGGTTGGGTATCAGGTCGTAGCGGCGCTTGAGTTGGGTGTCGATGTCGGCCCAGGCCGAGTCGGCGCGGACGCGGAGCCGCGTCAGCGCGTTATATAGGGCGATAACGATGATCGCGATGACGGCGATCACCCCGATGACGACGAGGTTGTTCATGCGCGGCCTCCCGGTGTCGGGTTCGGTACGGCTTCAAGATGGGCCGGGCGCTGCGCCTCCGAAAGTGTCGGTCGCGGTGGCGGTCGCGCCCTCCCCGTCGCGATGCCGGGCTGGAGACTTGTCGCCCCGGCCTGCTCAGCCCGTGCTATCCGAGCGATCGAACCCTATAATGCGTGCACGCATCCAAGCGGTTGGAGATATCCCCACTGCTGATCATCACGATCCTGACAACGGGAGGAAGCATAGTGAACCTGCGACGGTATTCGCGCCCGATCGCGCTGGCCGGCGTCGCGCTCTGGAGCACGGCCGTACCGGTCTCGCTGCACGCCCAGAGCGCGCTGGCCGAAGCGCAGCTCCCCGCCCGCTACGCCGAGGCGGTCGAATTCGCCCAACTTCTGGTAACGTCGGTCATGGAGGAGAGCGGAACGCCTGGCATGTCGGTGGCGGTGGGGATCGACGGGCGTGTCGTCTGGTCGGAGGGCTTCGGCTACGCCGACGTCGAGCATCGCGTGCCGGTCTGGGAGGAGACGAAGTTCCGCATCGGCAGCGTCTCGAAGCCGCTGACGGCGGCGGCGGTCGCCCAGCTGGTCGAGCAGGGGAAGCTCGATCTCGACGCGCCGATCCAGCGTTACGTCCTTTCCTTCCCCGAGAAGCGCTGGCCGATCACCACGCGGCTGATCGCCGGGCACCTGTCCGGGATCCGCCACTACCGCGATAACGAGATGCTGAGCAGCCGACGCTACGCGACGGTGCTCGAGGGGCTGGAGATCTTTCAGGACGACACGCTGCTCTTCCAGCCGGGAGCGCGCTACTCGTACTCGAGCTACGGCTGGAACCTGATCAGCGCGGTCGTGGAGGGCGCCTCTGGCGAGGAGTTCTTGCCCTACATGCAGGAGAACGTGTTCGACCGCTTGGGGATGGTGCACACGGTGGCCGGTCACACCGATAGCATCATCCCGCACCGCACCGGCTTCTACCAGCGCAACAGGGACGGCGCGGTGGCTAACGCGCCCTACGTCGACAACAGCTACAAGTGGGCGGGCGGCGGTTTCATCTCGACGCCCGAGGACCTGGTGCGGTTCGGCTTCGCCCACATCGGGGCCGACTTCCTGAAGCCGGAGACGATCGCCGAGCTCTGGACGCCGCAGACGACGAACGACGGCCGGTCGACGGGCTACGGGATCGGCTGGGGCGCGGTCGTCGAGGACGGCGTCGTCACCCGGGCGTCGCACGGCGGCGGCTCGGTGGGCGGCACCACCGCGTTCATGGTCTACCCGCAGGAGAACGCGGTCATAGCGATCGTCGGCAACATGTCGCAGGCGCCCACCGGCGGGGCGCTGCCGGGGCTGATCATCGAGGCCTTCCTCCACCCCGAAGTGTTCGCGCCGAGCGAACCGGGCCCGGACATCACCGGGAGCTGGGACTGCTCCGTCCCCGTCAGGGAGGACAGGGTCGTCACCGGTACCCTGGAACTGCACGGCTCGCCGGCCGAGTATTGGGGCCGCGCGACCTGGAGCGACGAGACGACGGACCGCATCATCGTCTCGCACAGCAGTCCGCAGGCGACCTCGTTCGTCGTCATCGACGAGCGCGGCGGCCTCTCGAGCATCTGGTTCTCGACGATCGAGCCCGACCGCATAGCCGGGCAAGCCTATACCGGTGGCACGGCCGAGATCAGCTGCGTGCGAGGGTAGCGCCTACCAGGAGAGGATGTAGCAGAACGGGCAGGCGGGGATCGCCCAGATCGCGTCCCCCTTCTCCGAAGGCAGGACCTGAACGATCGAGCTCGGGCCGATCGCCCCCCAGCGGGGCGCCGGCCCGGGCGCGACCTCGATCCGCATCAGGCGCCGGCCGTCGACCCCGGCCAGCTCCACGATGTTCCCGTCCTCATGGCTCCAGCCGGCCGGCCGGCAGAGCAGGTAGAGGCCGTCGGTCGATAGCCCGAGGAACTCGCCGCTGCTCAGCACGGTGACGGCGCGGCCGTCGCGCAGGCTGGCGCGGCGCACGCGATGTGCCGGACCCGAATCCGCCGTCCCCGGTGTTACGCCGTAGTAGAGGTGCTCGCCGTCGGGCGACCAATCGAGATGATAGATCAGGCCGTCCTCGCGGAGCACGACGCGTACTTTACGACTCTCCCATTCGACGACGTGGATCTCGCTGGCGCCCGCCGCGGTCGTTCGTCGCGGCACGTAGGCGACCCACTCGCCGTCGGGTGAGA
>JASFTI010000328.1:0-4556 GCA_050053635.1 Gemmatimonadales bacterium | reverse complement strand
TTCTGGCGCGGTGAAAGCGTGCCCCGCAGTGTCTTCATCATCCAGTGGATGCTGATGATCCTCGTCCTCGGCGGGCTGCGGCTGTGGCCGCGGCTGCGCAGTTATCCGCTGATCCCGCTGCGCGCCGCCCGGGCCGACCGGACGCCGGTCCTCATCTACGGAGCGGGTGACGCCGGCGCCCTGATCGTCAGGGACATGTTGAACGGCGAGGCGCAGTCGTACTGGCCGGTCGGCTTCGTTGATGACGATCCGGCGAAGCAGGGGCGCACGGTGCACGGTCGGCCGGTACTGGGAACGGGCGACGACCTGAAGCGGGTGGTGGAGGATGGCTACGTTCGGGAGATTTTTTTGGCGATCCCGTCGGCCAGCGGCGCCGAGCTGCGCCGCATCGTGGAGCGTTGCGGCGAGCAGGTACCCGGCGTCAAGGTGAAGACGCTGCCCAGCCTCAGTGACCTGATGTCGGGCCGGGTCAGCCTGCGCCAGTTTCACGAGGTGCGGATCGAGGATCTGTTAAAGCGGACACCTCACGACCTCGATCCGGATTGCGTGCGCCAGTTCATCGCCGGCAAGGTCGTCCTGGTGACCGGCGCTGGCGGCTCGATCGGGTCGGAGCTTTGCCGCCAGGTAGCTGCCTGTGGCCCGGCCGAGCTGATCATGTTCGAGCAGAGCGAGTACAATCTGTACGCGATCGATGCGATAGTGAGCGAGCATTACCCGCAGCTGACGCGGCGAGCCGTGTTAGGAGATGCCAGCCACGAGGCATCGGTGCAGCCGGTCGTACTGCAGGCCAAGCCCCAGATCGTCTTCCACACTGCTGCCTACAAGCACGTGCCGTTGCTGGAAGAGAACCCGTGCGAGGGCGTGTCGAACAATGTCCTGGGCGTGATTAGCACGGCGCGGGCGGCGGATGCCGCAGGCGTCGAGCACTTCGTCTTTATATCCACCGACAAAGCCGTGCGGCCGGTGAGCGTGATGGGTGCGGCAAAGCGGGTCGGCGAGGTTTTCATTCAGGCGATGGCCGGACGCAGCGACACGAATTTCAGCGTCGTGCGCTTCGGTAACGTGCTGGGAAGTTCGGGGAGCGTGATCCCTAGGTTCACCGACCAGATCCGCCAAGGCCGGCCGGTTACTATCACCGATCCGCGGGTCAGACGCTACTTCATGCTCACCAGCGAGGCGGTCCAGCTCGTCATGCAGGCGGCCAGCCTGTCGCGTAGCGGCGACATCTTCGTCCTCGACATGGGTGAGGCCGTCCCGATCAAGGAGCTGGCCCGCGACGTGGCCCAACTGATGGGCGCGTCGACGGACGGGGTGCCGCAGATCGAATTCCAGTACACGGGTCTGAGACCCGGTGAGAAACTCGAAGAAGAGCTTTGCATAGAGGAGACGGAGGAGCGCCCCACCGGCTTCGAGAGCATACTGGTGGAGGGCCATCGCAGCTCGCTGACCTGGGACGAGCTACAGGCGATACTCGACCGGCTCATCCCGGCCGCCCGAGGCGGCGACGTGGAGGGCACCGTGCGGGCGCTCGCCGAGCTCGTGCCCGAGTACACGCCCGTCACGCCGCTTTACGCGGAGATCCTGTCTGCCGTCTCTAGGAAGTCGAGCCAGCGGGAAGGGCGGAAGGGCGCCAGGGGTGGGACTGCGAGCCCAGCGCCCCCGGGAAACCGCGTCTAGCCTTCTTCTTCGGTCGTCCAGACCCAGGGTATCACGCCCAGCGCCCGGAAGTCCACCGTCACCGACACGAAAAGCTTCAGCTGGTTGTAGAAATGTCCCGGCCAGGAGCGAGTTGGGTCGAACGGCTCGAACGGCTGCAGCTCCTCGGGCGCATCGCCCTTGCCCACGGAGAGCACGCCGACGGTGAACTCGAGTCCAGACAGCCAGGCCATGGCACCGACGTTCAGGTCGAAGCCGTCCCACTCGCCGGCGAAACGAAGGTAGGCGTTCTCGCTGGCCTGGAAGTCGAAGGACACGGCGCCGAACACGCCACTACTCTGGTTTTCCTCCTCGATCTGCGGGTTGTCCTCGAGGAAAGTGCCGGTCCCCCAGCCGCCGGTGATCGTCACCCAACTGAGTATGTCACCGCGTCCCGGTCCGACCACGTAGGTGAACACCCCGTAGAACGAGGACGCCTCGAAGATGTCATCGTAGAACTCGTCCTCGATGCCGTAGCGGCCCAGGTTGGCGGTCGTTAGCTGCTGGACCCCAACCGCGAGGCTGGGGAAGGCGCCGCGTTGTCGCACGATCTGCAGCTTAGCGAAGGCGCTGAACCTCTCCACCGCCCCCATCGTGCCCCCGACCTCCAGGAACTTGGCCAGCGTGATGCCACCGGCCAGGCGGGTCACCAGATAGTCATCTCCCAGATAGCCCTCGGGTGAGATGGCGGTAGCCGTCACGAACAGCGAGCTCCTCGCCACGTTGGCGCTGGGGACAACAATGTACCCGCCGCCCTGGTGGAGCGTGTGCCCGAAGATCGGCGGTTGCGGGTCGGGGCGCTGGCCCCAAACCGGCTGAACGAGCAGTGGCAAAGCCAAGACCGCAACGGCCGTCAAGCCGGATCGTCGGCGCATTTCTGTCCTCCTGATGACCTGTCTCCTGGGGGTTGGGCGGCTGGGAGAGGGGAGACGGTGGCCCTAAGATAAGACGTTATGACCCCTTAGGTCAATAGACCTGAGGAGGTGCTGTATATCAGTGGGGGAAAGCCAGCCCGGCAGCCTCCAGCAGGCGGCCTACCTCCACGTACCATTCCTTACAAGGCCCGCGTGCCAGCACCTTGTCGACGAGTTCCATCGAGAATTCGTGGCTGACCTGCTCACGGCCGCGCAGCACGGTCACGACCCAAGAAGCACGTTCGCCCGCGCCGCGGCGCTCGGCGCGCGTGACCACGAGCTCGTTCGCGGGCACGCCACGATCCGCGAGTAACCGCATGACGGCACGGCTGGTCGCGCCGGTCACGCGATGGGGGGCTGGTCCACCGTTCCGTTGGGATGTTTCGACCGTCACCACGATCTACCCGCCGGTTGAGGGAAACTTATTTTGGGGAGTCGTAATTCAGAGTAGCATCTCGAAGCGCCTCGTGCAAGGCCCGCTGGCCGTTGCGCTTGGCAAAGCGCCGCCCGGGTCCTAGCTTTTCGGCGGGCTGCGGGGGCTCCTACCGGGAGGGTTTTGCCAATATGACTCAGAGTCCGGAGACAGTTACTGCGAGCACGGCCGTCGAGCGCGACGAAGAGGTCGAGGAGATCAGCCTGCTCGAGCTCGCCAATGTGCTCCTCAAGCGGTGGAAGTTGGTGGCGGGGCTCCCGCTGCTCGCCGCCCTGCTGGCGGCGATCGTTTCGCTGCTGATACCCCCGAAGTATACCGCGACGGCGACCTTCGTCCCGGAAGAGGAATCGCAGGCTCTCAATCTGCCCAGCGGAATCGCGGGCCTCGCGGCGCAGTTCGGGGTCGCGGTTCCCGGGGGCGGCGCCAACTCTCCGGCGTTCTATGCGGACGTTCTGGAGAGCCGGACACTGAGCGATGCGGTGCTGCTGGCGCGCTTTGCCGATCCCCGATCTGACGTTGCGGCGGACAGCGCGCCGCTGCTGGAGATTCTCGATATCGACGGAGACAGCGAGTCCGAGAGGTTGGAGAATGGCCGCGAGGAGCTGGACGAGGCGGTCTCGGTGAGGGTGGACAACGAGACAAGTATCGTCGGCGTGGCGGTGGAGACTCGCTACCCGGTGCTCTCCGCCGCGGTCGCCAACCTGTACATCGCGCTGGTCAGCCGCTTCAACCTCGAGACGCGCCAGTCGAACGCCCAGGAGCGCCGGCGCTTCGTCGAGGACCGCATGGCGGAGGCCGAGCAGGAGCTGCGCGATGCGGAAGAGGCGCTGCAGAGCTGGCTCGAGCGCAACCGCCAGTGGTCGGGCTCGCCCGAGCTCCAGTTCCAGCACGACCGCTTGGAACGCCAGGTGACGATCAAGCAGGAGGTTTTCACCACGCTGCGCCGCTCCTACGAGGAAGCCCGGATCCAGGAAGTGAACGACACGCCGGTGATCACGGTGATCGATCGTGCCGTGCCGCCGGACGAGAAGTCGAGCCCCAAGCGCAAGCTCAACGTCATCCTGGCCTTCTTCCTGGGCGGTGTCTTGAGCGTATTCGGTGCCTTCGGTCGCGAGTTCGCCGAGCGGGCGCGGGAGCGGGATCAGGAGGAGTACGAGGAATTCACGTCACACTGGTCGGCGATCAAGTCGGAGGTCAAGTCGCTGGTCACCCGGCGCCACCGCCGGGAGGGCTAACGCGCCCTCACGAAACCACCTTTTCGCGTACCCACCAGCCCCCGGCCGGGAATCAGGACCTTGCCCGGCTCGTCGCCTTTGACCCGGCCGATGATCCGGGCGTCGGGGGCGCCAGCATCCCGCAGGGTGGCGAGTGCGACCTCGGCATCCTCTTCGCTCACCACAGCCGCGAACCCCACGCCCATGTTGAACACCCGGAACATCTCTTCCTCGGCCACACGACCGGCCTCCTGGATCAACGTGAAGACCACCGGTTGCTGGGGCAGGTCGGTGATCTCG
>JASFTI010000327.1:0-4557 GCA_050053635.1 Gemmatimonadales bacterium | reverse complement strand
GAGTGATAGCGGCCCTTCAAGCGCTTGGCGACGATGCCTTCCCAGCCTTCCTGTCGGGCACGGCTCTTCAGGGCGGCGCCGCTGGCCACATCGTGGGGCAGGTAGTGGAGGTTGTGGCCCGCTGACTTGAGTAGCGGACGCAGCCTGTCCTTGCGCTCTGAGAGCGGCCGGCTGCGAAGATCTTCACCATCGAGCCAGAGGAGGTCGAAGACGTACATCTCGGCGGGTTGGGCTCTGGCGGTACGGGCGATCTCTCCGGGCTCGCGCAGGTTAAGGCGGGGCTGCAGGTTCTCGAAGCTGGGGCTGCCTTCCGCCGTAGCAGCAACGATCTCGCCGTCAATCACGAGCTCGCTACCGGCACGGCGGGCCAGCAGCTCGAGGGCGTCGGCGACCTCGGGGAAAGCGGCTTCGAGGCGCGCGCCGCGGCGCGAATAGATGCGGGCCGCTCCGGCCGGCCGGCCCCAGGCGATGGCCCGGATGCCGTCCAGCTTCAACTCGAAACACCAGGCCTCACCGGTCGGCAAGGACGCGCTGCCCTGCGCCAGCATGGGGCGCGTATCCACGGGCGGGCGGGTCGCCTCCTCCTCGGACTCGGGCACGCCCAGCGCCGGATCGTCCAGGCCGCGGCCCGACACCACGGAATCCTGGTAGCGCTCCACGAGACCCTCAGGCTCGCCAGGCTCCGCGTGCACGTCCTTCTTCTTGATCAGCAGCCAGTTGTCCTCGCCCTCCCTGCCCTTCACGCGCACCAGCGTCCAGCGGCCCTTCATCCGCTCGCCGTAGAGGACGAAGTCCAGTTTCCCCTTTCGGACCCCCTGTTCCAACGCTTCTTCCGAGTCCGCGGTCGCGCCTACCGGCTCGTAGCGGCCGCGATCCCAAATGATCACGCCGCCGGCGCCGTACTCGCCCTTCGGGATGACACCCTCGAATTCGCCGTACTCGAGCGGGTGGTCCTCCACATGGACGGCCAGCCGCTTGGCACCCGGGTCGGCGCTCGGGCCCTTGGGAACCGCCCAGCTGACCAGGGTGCCGCCGATCTCGAGGCGCAGATCGAAATGCGTGCGGCGCGCCGCATGCTTCTGCACGACGAACCGGCGCGCCGCTTCCAGCGGCTCCGCCGCCCGCTCAGAGCCCTCCGGCTCAGGCGAGCGCGAAAAGTCCCGCTTGTCCTTGTATCGATCTAAAGCCATGGGATCCGGGGATTCGGGGATCCCTACCCTTCCGCCGCCCGGCGCTCTCCTTCCGGTCGCTCCAGGCTCTCCTTGAGCTTGGTCACCAGGTCCACCACCTGCGTCTCGACCGGCTCCTCCGCCTCGATCTTAGCGACTTCCCGGCCCTCGATCTTCGCTTGAATCCGCGCCAACAGCTTCTCGGTGTACTCGTCCTTGTAGCTCTCCGGGTCGAAGCTGCCGGAGAGCTGCTCGACCAACTGGAGCGCCATCCCGACCTCCTTCTCGCTCAACCCTTCCTCGCCCGGCGTCTCGACCTTGCTCAACGGGACGAGCTCGTCGTCGAACCGCATGAGATCCAGGACCAGCACATCGCCCACGACCTTGACGGCAGCCAGATGCTCACGACGCTGGAAGACGACCTTCGCCACGGCCACCTTGCCCGTATCCCGCATGGCCTTCCTCAGAAGCGCGTACGCCTTCTCACCACCGCGCTGGACCTCCAGGTAGTACGGCTTCTCGAAGTAGCGCGTATCGATCTCGGACTCGTCGACGAAATCCATGATGTCGATGGTCCGGGTCGTCTGAAGCGCTACCTGACGGAAGTCTTCATCGTCAAGGATGACGTAGTGGCCCGGCTCGTATTCGTAGCCTTTGACCAGCTCTTTGTACTCGACCCGCTCCTCGTCGCCCTGGCGGACACGAATCGTCCGCACCGGCGAGTTATCCCGCCCGTGGAGCATGCGGAATCTGGGGGTCGTGTCCCGGGTCGCACTTTCCACACGCACCGGGATGTTCACCAGGCCGAAGCTGATATGCCCCTTCCAGATCGTGCCCATAGGTTGAGGCCTCCGCAGACAAGTCTATAAGTGATCGGGAGATACAAGATGGCCCAACCGGCGCTTCCATGCCAGGTGCCTCGCCGGGTCATGTGTCGTTTCGACCCACGGGTTTTCCACGGTCCCGCCAATCTGTGGAAAACTCCGGCCCGGCTCCGCCGGCTGCTATCACGACGCTCCTAAAGTCAACTTCCGGCTTCGGGGCGGGGTTCCCACGATATATGTTCCTTTACTCCAGGGTACCGAGGCCCGTACTCGCGAGGATCAGGGACAAGACGATGATCAGCAGTATGAGGAGGAGGGTGAGGGCGAAGAGCGGGAGGAGGAAGGCCAACGTCGCCTTGCCGTTCGTCGTCCGCTGGACCTCGCGCATCCCGATGAAGAGCACGACCGTGCCCCAGACGAGGGTGATGAGCGGCCCGAAGAACGGAAAAACGGCGAAGGCTGCGGGGCCCGAGGAGTAGCCGATGGCGCGGAAGGAGGCCTCGAAGCCGCGTCGGCCGGCACCGACGGCCATGAAGCAGAGGTGCAGCATTCCGGCCATAGCGAAGAGCAGGCCTATGTAGACGGGTAGGGCGAAGGCGAGCCAGAGCAGGGCGACGAACAGGCCGCCCAGGAGCTCGACGCCCAGCGCCCCCTCTGCCGACCCCGCCAGCGCGCTCTTCACCGTGGCCCAGTAGATGTTCATGATCAGACCCAGGGTGCTGAAGAGCACGGCGAACCCGAGGGCGGGCCCGATGCCGCCACGGGGCGGCAGGGTGCGGAAGAACTCGACCGGCCGGAAGACGCTCTCGCGCCAGGTGATCCAGAGCGCGGCCCAGGAGCCGTAGGTCTTGCGATCCTCCCAAGCCGGTACTTCGGTGCCGGCGGCAGCGATCTGTTCGTCGGACGGCCGCAGTGGCTGGACCGGCGGCTGGGCCACCGCCGGTCCGGCACGCGGCGTTTCGGGCGGCGGCGGCAGCGGCGGTTCCGGTGGCGGCGCGGTGGGTCCGACGAGCTCGCCACAGAAGGGGCAGATATTGTCTCCCGGGATCAGCGGCGCGCGGCAGTTCGTGCACAGGGACGGTTCCGGACTCATCTCGCCCCCGATCCCCCGTTGGCCGACCCCGCTTCGCCCGAGGGGCCGGTTTCGTGCTCTGCCTCGGCCGCGAGCACCACCCGAGCGTCGAGCGCGATGGAGCGCTGGCCCGGCGCGAAGGCGACGAACGGGTTGATGTCGATCTCGCCGATCTGCGGGAAGTCGCCGACCAGCTGGCTGATGCGCTGGATCGCCTCCTGCAGCGCCTCGAAATCGACGCCCCCCTCGCCGCGCACCCCTTCCAGCAACTTGTAGCCTTCCAGTTGGCGGATCATCTCCACCGCGTCGATGTCGCTGACGGGATGCGCCCTGAAGGCGACGTCGCCCAGAGCCTCGACGTAGATGCCGCCCAACCCGAACATGATCAAGGCGCCGAAGCTCGGGTCGAACGTCGTTCCGATGATCGTCTCGCGCCCACCGGTAACCATCCGCTGGACCAGGACACCTTCCACGGCCTGGTCGGCGACGCCGCTCCGGGACAGGCGCTCGATTATCTCGTAGTAGGCGCCACGTACCTCGCGTCCCGAGCCCAGGTCGACGATCACTCCGCCGACGTCGGACTTATGAGAGATCTCCGGCGCCATCACTTTGAGCACGACCGGGAAGCCCACGGATTCAGCCGCCTCAACGGCCTCCTCCGCCGTCGCCGCCGCCCGTGAGGGCACCACCGGTATACCGTACGCCTCGAGCAGGGAGAGCGCGTCGTGCTCGCTCAGCCGAAGACGCCCCGCCTTCCGGGCCGCCTCCAGTATCGCGGCGACCCGCCGGCCGTCGACGTCTTCGAAGTTGCGCACGAGACCTGCCGGTCGCTCCAGCCAGCGCCGATAGCGGTACATGCCGACGAGCGCCCGCACCGCCGACTCCGGGAAGATGAAGGCGGGAACGCTCGCGGCGTTCAGCAGGGCGCGGCTCTCGCGCAGCCCTTTACGGCCCATCAGGACCGCCATCGCCGGCTCCTCGCGGCCGGCCGCCGTGTCGGTGATCGCCCGGGCCACGTCCTCGGCGTGCACACCCAGCGGTGGGACGAACGAGGCGATCACCGCATCGACGCCCGGGTCCTCGAGTACGGCCTCCAGCACCGACCGATAGCTGTCGGCGTCGGCACTGGCGATCATGTCCACCGGGTTACTGACCGATGCTTCCTCCGGCAGCTTCTGGCGCAGCCGCTCCTTCGTCAGATCGGCCAGCTCCACGACCTCCAGGTTCTGTGACTCCAGCGCGTCGGCGATGATTATTCCCGGGCCGCCCGCGTTCGTAACGACCGCCACCCGGTTGCCCTTCGGCAGCGGCGCGTTCCCGAACCCCATACCCATATCGAACAGCTCCTCCACCGTGTCGACCCGAATGACGCCGCACTGCGCGAACAGCGCATCGGTCGCCACATCACGGCCGGCCAGCGCTCCGGTGTGGCTGCTCGCGGCGCGCGCCCCGGCTCGGGTTCGCGCCGCCTTCACCGCGACCACCGGCTTCA
>JASFTI010000326.1:0-4583 GCA_050053635.1 Gemmatimonadales bacterium | reverse complement strand
CCTCCAGATCCTCGTCCCCGGTGTCGAGGCCGGCGAAGCCGATATCGATGGTGATGCCGCGCCGTCTCTCCTCCTCCCAGCGATCGGTGTTCGTACCGGTGAGCGCCTCGATCAGGGCGGTCTTACCATGATCTACGTGTCCGGCGGTGCCGAGAATGACGGATTTCACTCCAACCGTCCCTCGAGGAAACGTAAGGAGTTCAGCGGCCTGCCCTCGGCCAGATGGTGGGCGATGAAGTCCCGGAGCAGGTGGCGCTGCGCTCGTCCGCTATCGACCCTTCCCTGGCGGCGACTGATCCCTCCGCTCAGTAGCTCGGCGAGCTCGGCCTGTTCGCCGGGCGCCAGTACCCGCAGATCTCGATCCTTTACCTGCGGCTGGCAGCGGGCACAGACGATGCCACCGTTAGCCAAATCGAAGTGCGTCTGCTGGTCGGTAGGTGGAGGTGCGCTGCACACCGAACAGAAGTCGATGCTGGGTGCGAAACCGAGGTGCTCGATCAGTCGCCACGTCTCCTCGAGGATCGCCCGCTCCACGTCGCCTTTCTCCTCGACCAAGCGGTCAAGCCCGCGGCGCAGCTGAACGAAGAGCCGCTCATCGGCCGCCGACGGCGCGAAACGTAAGACGATCTCGGTCAGCAGCCCCGCTCCTGCGAAGCGAACCAGCTGGCCGCCCAGCGTCTGGCGCTCACGGCGCAGGTCGAACCCGGAAAGCGTGTGAAGCTCGCGACCCTCTTTGGCGTAGAAAGTGGCAATGCCGTCGGTAAACGGCTCCAGCAGACCGCCGAAGCGGCTCTTCGGCCGTCGTGCCCCTTTCGCGATCACCGAGCAGAGTCCTGCGTCACGCGTGAAGAGCCGCAGGATCTTGCTGGTCTCGCTGTACTCGTAGGTCTTGAGGATGGTCGCCTCGGTCGTCACGAGCGCCATATCGGTAACCTAGGCCGACTGCTACTGCGCAGCCAGCTCAGTCGGCCCTGCGCCAGACCCAGATGCCCGCGACGCCAGCCGCGAACAGAGTGGCGATCAGCACCGCGAATCGCTCACGCCAGCCGGTACGCCGTGATATGATGGCGATGCGCACTTCGCTGTCGGCGGGAAGGTTCGCAGCTACGTAATTGAGGCTCGGCTGCGAGGGCGACCCGACGTCTTCCTGGCGCGCCAATCCGCCCTCGGGCCGAACCGCGATCCTGCCGCGATCGACGAACACGCTCAATTCGTCGACAGCTGCCGCGCTTCTCAGAACCAGGCTCCGCACGTCTGACGGAAGCCTGTAGGTCGCGCCGACCTCGAAAACCGGCCGCGGGATCGCTCCCACTAACGTCAAGTGGTTCCCATCACGGACTACTTGACGTGGAGACAGGTCACCGCCCAACCCGCGCGCGCCAACGGCTTCCTCCTGCAGCACGACAAGGGGCAGCGGCAGCGAGGGGGCGAGCGAGTCGGGCTGGCCGGCCGCGAGCCGGACACGCATCGCGTCGATCACGCGATACTCACCGCCCTCGTCCAGGGTGAGCCTGACCTGTCGCTCGAGGATGCGCAGATCCGGCACTTGCTGGGCAGCGAGCGTCACCTGAGCGGCCGACGCCATGTGGAACAGCGCGCTGAAAAAGAAAAGCCGCCGAAGCGTCCAGCGGCGGCGGCGCAACCCAGCGGCCCCTCGCGCCCTCACGGCGTGAAACGACCGAAGTCTTCAGGGTTGAGGTTCTTCAGATGTTCCTTTAACTGGTCGGCGTCCATTCCCTTCGGCTCAGCGGACTCCGCCTCTTCCGGGCTACTATCCGGCTCGAAATCCGAGGATTGGATCTCTATCGACGCCTGCTCCAGCAAGTCGTCGTGCGCATAGATCGGAGCCTTGGCGCGCAGCGCGATGGCGATACTGTCGCTGGGCCGAGCATCGATGGAAACCACGTCGCCGTCCCGCCTGAGGATCAGCTCGGCGTGGTAGGTGTTGTCGACAACCTTGGTGATCAGCACCCGCTGCAGCTCACTGCCCAGGCCCTGCAAGAGCGCGGTGAACAGATCGTGAGTCAGGGGTCGCGAAAACTTCATCCCCGCCAGCTCCATGGCGATCGCGCTAGCCTCACCCGGTCCGATCCAGATGGGAAGCACGCGCTCGCCATCCATCTCCTGCAGGATCACGACAGGAGTGTTCGTGGCTTTGTCCAGCCCGAGACTGGCGACTTTGACCTCGTTCATTCAGCCCATTTTGCCGATTAGCCGGCGGGTAAAAGGTCTAGTACCATCAAGATACCAAGCCCTGTTTCCCTGTAAACCCCGCTGCAGCAATCAAGTTCCAAGATCCCACGAGGAAAGATACTTCTGCTGTTCGTCGGTCAGCCTGTCGATCCCGATCTTCATCGTTTCCAGCTTCAGTCGAGCGATCTCGCGGTCGATGATTTCCGGCGTGCGGTGGACCGCTACCTCCAGTTCCTCGCCTTTCTGCACCAAATACTCGGCCGCCAGGGCCTGATTTGCGAACGACATATCCATGACCGCCGCCGGGTGGCCTTCGGCTGCGGCCAGGTTGATCAGGCGACCTTCACCGAGCACGAAGATGCGGCGTCCGTCCAGAACGAACTCATCGACGAATTCGCGCACGGTGCGCGGAGGCCCGTCGGCGATCGCCGCGAGCTTCTCCAAGTCGATCTCGACGTTGAAGTGGCCCGAGTTCGCGACTATCGCGCCGTCCTTCATCAAGCGGAAGTGCTCCTCGCTGATCACACCGGTGTCGCCGGTCACGGTCACGAAGATATCGCCGATCGTCGCCGCCTCGGACATCGGCATGACCTCGAAGCCGTCCATTACCGCTTCCAGTGCTTTCAGCGGCTCGATCTCGGTCACGATCACGCGCGCACCGGCACCGCGCGCTCGCGTGGCAACACCGCGACCGCACCAGCCGTAGCCTGCTACGACGACGCGCGAACCGGCGAGCAGAACGTTGGTCGCTCGCAGGATGCCGTCCAGCGTCGACTGCCCGGTTCCATAGCGGTTATCGAAAAGATGCTTCGTCAGGCTGTCGTTGACCGCAATGACGGGGAACTGCAAAACACCATCCTGCGCCATGGCGCGCAGCCGAATCACGCCGGTCGTGGTCTCCTCGGTCGAGCCGATCAGCGTACCCAAGAGATCCGCCCGTTCTTCCCTGGAGAGACCGGCAGCCCACGTGTGCACCGGTCCAGCCAGGTCAGCGAAGCGATCGAGGGCTATCATATGCAGAGAACCGACCAGGTCGGCGCCGTCGTCCATCGTAATTGTCGGCCGGTGTGCCAGCGCCGCACGAATGTGGTCGTAGTAGACATCGTGGTCCTCGCCTTTGACCGAGAAGACCTTGATGTCGTGATCACGAACGAGATGGGCGGCTACGTCGTCCTGCGTTGAGAGCGGATTGGAGGCGCAGAGTGTGACGTCCGCCCCGCCGGCTTTCAGAGTGACCACCAAGTTCGCCGTCTCGGTGGTGACGTGCAAGCATGCCGACAGCCGTTGGCCTTGTAGCGGGCGTTCCTTCTCGAAGCGCTCGCGGATCATGCGAACGACGGGCATCGACCGCTCGGCCCACTCGACTCTCAGTTTGCCCTTGTCGGCCAGCTCTATGTCACGGATATGGTGATCCACTGTTCCTGTAGACATCGTTTCCCTTTCTACTCGACGGCAGCCTTGAGATCATCGACTCGGTCGGTGCGCTCCCACGAGAAGCCGCCATCCTGATCGGGCTCGCGACCGAAGTGGCCATAGGCGGCCGTACGCTTGAAGATGGGGCGCAACAGGGCGAGCGATTCAATAATACCGTGGGGCGTCAGGTTGAAGACAGCTCTCACGCCGGCTTCCAGCCGTTCATCGGGCACGCGACCGGTCGCGCGAGTGTCGACCAGTACGGAGACTGGATCGGCCACGCCAATCGCGTAGGCGAGCTGTACCTCGCAAACGTCGGCGAGCTGGGCGGCGACGAGGTTCTTGGCGATCCAGCGGGCGGCGTAGCTCGCGGACCGGTCGACCTTGGTCGGGTCCTTGCCGCTGAAGGCGCCACCGCCGTGACGGCCCATTCCGCCGTACGTGTCGACAATGATCTTGCGGCCGGTGAGGCCAGCGTCGCCTTGCGGTCCGCCGGTCACAAAACGGCCGGTAGGGTTGATGTGAATCTTGGTGCGCATCGGGTCATACAGATCGGGCGGGAGGACGGGCTTGATGATTTCCTCGGTGATCCGATCGCGGATCTCGCCGTTCTCGATCTCATCATCGTGTTGGGCTGACACCACGACCGCCTGTATGGCGACCGGCCTGTCGTCTTCGTACTCCACCGTCACCTGTGATTTGCCGTCCGGGCGCAGCCACGGGATGCTCCCCGACTTGCGCGTTTCCGCCAGACGGCGCGTCAGGCGGTGGGCCAGGATGATCGGCAGCGGCATGAGTTCGGGACTCTCGCGCGTCGCGTAACCGAACATCATACCCTGGTCGCCGGCGCCACCGGAATCGACACCCATGGCGATGTCAGCTGACTGCTGGTCGATCGAGGTGACGACGGCGCAGGTCTGGTGATCGAGGCCGAAGCGCGAATCGACGTAACCGATACCCTCGATCGTCTTCCGCAC
>JASFTI010000325.1:0-4632 GCA_050053635.1 Gemmatimonadales bacterium | reverse complement strand
CGGGTGCAGGAGGAGTGGACGGTCGGGAACCTGCCGGTGGTCGTGGCCACCAACGCCTTCGGCATGGGGATCGACAAGGAAGACGTGCGCCGCGTGATCCACTTCCAGATGCCGGGCTCCCTCGAGGCGTACTACCAGGAGGCGGGCCGCGCCGGCCGCGACGGTGAACCCGCCGAGTGCACGCTGCTGCACAGTTATCGCGATCGCTTCACCCACGAGTTCTTCATCCGCTCGTCTTATCCGACCCGCAAATTCGTGTGCGCCACCTTCCGCGCGCTTCGCGATGCGGTGCGCGCCGCCGGCGGTCCCGTCACGCCTGCCCAGTTCGCTGCCCGCGTCAAAGACGCTAAGAGCGAGAACGAGATCTACTCGGCGCTACGCATCCTTCGCGATGCAAGTGCCGTCGAGGACACGGCGAACCGCTCCAGCTGCACCGTCCGCTGGATCGCCAGCTCGACCCAGGTGCGTCAGCTGCTCGAGTACGAGAACGGCTCGGAAGAGCAGCTTGCCGTTCAACCCGTGCTCGAGGGGCTCGCCCGGATCTCGGCCCAGGCCGAGCGCCGCCAGCTGCGTCTCTCGCGCCGCGAGGTCGCCCGCTGGACCGGCGGCGACTTCGGCGCCGCGCGTGACGCGCTCGATTCGCTTCAGCGGGCCGGCCTGCTGGGCTGGCGCGACGACGGTCTCAGGTCCGGCTATGTGCCCGCCGACTTGAAGCTCGAGCCCGAGGCGTTGCCCGTCGACTGGGGGCGGGTCGCCGCGCGGCGCGCGCTGGAGATGCGCAAGCTCAAGCGGATGGAGACCTACGCGTACCAGCGCGGCTGCCGGCGGCGCTACTTGCTCCGTTACTTCGGCGAGCGCATGGGCCGCTCGCGGTGCGGTGGGTGCGATCGCTGCACACCTGGACGGTCTTCTTAGCCGGGTAACAGCTTGCTAGTCACATTATCATATCATACTATAGTGGCATGAAGATGGTACGGACCCAGATTCAATTGCCCGAGGAGATGCACCGGCGCCTTAAGGCGTGGGCGAATCGTATCGGGATCTCGATGTCGGAAGCGGTCCGCCGGTGCGTCGCGGACCGGTTGGCCGGCGAGCGGTTGGAGGTTGGCCGGGACGCGCTGGTGCGGGAGGCTATGGCGGTAGTCGGGAAGTACGCCGACCCGGCTGGCCCATCGCGCGTCGCCAAAGAGCACGACGAGCATCTGCCCGAGGCCTACGAGGGATGAGCGTCTTCGTCGACGCGTCGGCGCTCTACGCGATGCTGGTTCGCACCGAGGAGGATCACGAGAAGGTGGTGGAGGCGTTCAGCGGACTGCTTAAGGAGGGGCGGCGGCTCGTGAGCACCAACTACGTTCTGGTCGAGACCTGCGCGCTGTTGCAGCATCGGTTCGGGCTCCCCGCCGTACGCGACCTCGAGGAGCGGATCGTACCACTGCTGCAGGTTCGCTGGATTGACGAAAGTCTGCACCGCCGTGCCGTGGAACGGCTCTTCAGCACCGACCGTCGCGACGTGAGCCTGGTGGATTGTGCCAGCTTCGTTGTGATGGAGGCGGAAGGCCTACAGGAAGCCCTGGCACTCGACCAGGATTTCGAGGGCCAGGGCTACCGGATGATCCCCTCCTAGTCCTGGTCTGCAGCCCGATTCCCATTGAGGTGGAGGGAGGAGGCGGAGGACCACCTCGCGAAGGTCGCGAGCTCACCACCGACGGTGTGGTCGCCTTGCGTAGGTGGCGCGAGCCCGCAGCGAGTGGTCCTCCGCCTCCGACCGATCACCACCTCGCGAAGGTCGCGAGCTCACCACCGACGGTGTGGTCGCCTTGCGTAGGTGGCGCGAGCCCGCAGCGAGTGGTCCTCCGCCTCCGACCGTTGACCGGGGACGTCCGTCAGCGTAACCGCACGGTAGTCGAGACCGTACCTCCCTTCACAGCCGAGTACGTGACCGTCATCGAGCCGGAACCACGGACCAGGTACTCGATGGTCTTGGTGGTGCGGCCGGGCTGGCCGCTGCGGATGATGATGCGGTCGAGCTCCTCCTGATCGACTCTTTCCGTGGGGCCGGGCCGGTGCTTGTCGGGCACCCAACCGGCGGCGATGACCTCGACGTCACCCTCAACAGTAAGGAGATCGGGGCGCACGACGTTGTGCTGCCGCGCCCGCTCGGTGATGGTTGGGATGAGCCGCTCGTTCCTGATGTCGACCCACACCCGGTAGACGTTTCCGCCCACGTTCTCAACTGTGGTTTCCCCCATCGACATGAGGGGCATCTGATCGGCGTGGTGGAGGGTGAAGGCCATGTTGCGATGAAAGAGTTCCATGCTCATGAAGCGAGGGTTCACTCGTCCGAATAACTTTTTCCAGCCTCCCAGCTCGACCTCCCCGTAGTCGGGGTGGTCGAACGGCGCCCACTCGACGTAGTTGTCGCCGAACTCGACGAGGTCATCGAAGAAGAAGCGCGACTCCTGACCCGAGATCGGCGATTCGGGGTCCTCCTGCTGCTCGCGCAGTAGCGGGCTGCCGAAGTACTGGCTGCCGCTCCACAGCTCGTTGGAGAACGAGACGACGCCGAGCCCGTCGTTGGTCCAGTCGATGGAGCCGCCGTGCACGGTGTAGAGCCCCTGCCAGATGATCAGGTAGTCGTAGTACGGCAGGATCCGCTCGCCGGTCTCTGCCAGCTCGTCGTAGACCCGGATGTCCTCCCGGGGATAAGTGCCGTGCCAAGCGGTGCCGGGTCCGCGGAGGATCATGCCGCCGGTGTTGTGATAGGATTGGAACCCGGCGATGTTCGGGTGCGTCATCCAGAAATCGTTCGTCGCCCGGGACTCGGGAAGCTGGAAAGGGTAGTCCATCGAGCCGCGCTGGATGTAGTTGGGCTGCCAGTCGGCGCCGTAGTTGCGGTTCGGGTCGTAGCCGCCGACCGGGTCCTCGTTCACCCGGCCGTCGCCGTCGTTGTCGATTCCCTCGAAGCCCAGCATCACCCAGTCGCCCACTTCGCCTTCGGGCACCGTCTCCATGATCCGCGGGTCGTCGTGACTGATGCGGTGGGTCCCTTCACCGGGAACGTACTTGCGGATCTGCTCGATCATGCCGTTCCCGTTCAGGTCATCGGGCCCGTCCTCATCGAAGAGTCCGTCGCCGTCGCTGTCGACGGGCACGTGCCCGGTCCGCGACCCGGAACCGGTGCCGTGCATGAAGTAGTCCCGGCCATCGGGGTTCACCGTCGGCAAGATATAGAAGACACGCTCATCGACGATTCGCGTGATCTCGTCGATCCGGCCATAGTTCTCCATCAGGTACCAGATTGTATAGAGGCAGACCTCGCCGCCCTGGATCTCGTTGCCGTGGACGTTGGCCTCGATGAACATGGCGGCCTTGGTGCTCTCCGGGCCGGTGCGCGGGTTGTTGATCGTCATGACCCAGAGGTCGCGGCCGCCGTAGCTCTGGCCCAGTGAGGTGAGGGTCAGGAACTCGGGCCAGGTATCGGCCATGAGTCTCATTCGCTCGCCGATCTCGGCATGATCGAGCCAGCGATCCCAGGTGAGGTCGAGCCTGTGCTCGGGGTCCGAGCCACCTCGCGCTTGGGCGCGAAGGTCAGGCGCGCCGGCCAGGGTAACGGTTACGGCCAAGACGGTCGCAAGGGGTCGGGTCGCTATCATCGTCGATATCCTCTTCACCGTTCCATTCTCTCTTCCGTGGTCCATGTCCATCACCTCAGCGTCACGGTGGCACTGGCGGTCCCGCCCTTCTGGGCGAGGGCAGTGATCTCTACCCGCGCACCATCGCGTCCCCGGATCACCCACTCGAACCGTTCCCGGTTGTGCGAGCCGTCCAGCTGCCGAATCGTGCTCGTCTTCGCATCGCCGGTAATCAGGTCTTCGGGTGGGATCTGGATCTGTACGGTGGTGGGCGCGACCGAGCGGGAGACTACTCCGTGCTGCAGCGTGGTCGGGAAGTAACCGGAGTTCTCGACCTCGACCGCAACGGTGTAGATCCCACCGCCGTGCGCCGTAACCTCGGTCTCGGCGATCCTCACCCGCGGCAGCATCCCCGCCAGCTTGGCGACGAACTCGCCGTGGGCGCGCCCCAGCTCGGCGAGCTCTTCCGCTGGAGGATTCGTCGTGGCGTAGGGCCGGAAGCCGCCGATCTCGACCTCACCCAGCGTCGGGTGGGTATAGGCGCTCCACTCTACGAAGGCGTCGATGCCAGCGGCATCGAGGGCGGAGAGGATGCGCGCATCCGCTCCGGCCGCGGCGCCGCCGGGACGGCCGGCTTGGGCCATCGCCCTCGCGAAGCGCGCGCCGCCTGGTCTGACTCCGCCCGCCGCAGGTCGCGCACCCGCGGGCCTCACCGCACCGGCTTCGGGCCGCGCCTGGCCGGTGTCCGGGCTTTCCTCGCTCGACTCTTCGGGAGCCGCGGAGGGAAGGCCCCAACCCGGAGTGCTGAAGGACGGCACGCCGAACTGGAAGTAGCCATATTGGAAGAAGGCGCCTTCCGGTGTCCGGTGGACGCCGACCGACTCGATCCCGGTGATCGACTTGTAAGCCTCGGAAGCGGCCTTGAAGTACTCGAGGTCCGCCGTGTTGACCGTGGTCGCCGGTCGGCGGCCGGCGTTCGGGTCATTGTCGCGCCCCGGCT
>JASFTI010000324.1:0-4634 GCA_050053635.1 Gemmatimonadales bacterium | reverse complement strand
GAGGATGGGCCTTGTGTTGCGGGTTACATATCGGTTATAATGTAGCCGACCTCTCTCAGGGCCGGCCGCGGCGCAGCGGCTGGCGTCTATGCCTGTAGAGAGGTCTCATGCTATCTCGGCTACGCGTAAACGACACACCCGCAGGCTCTTACGGGGCCCGGCGGGTGTTCGTGCGTTTGGGCGCACCCCTCGCCGCCGGAGAGGGGAGGGCAGGGTGTTGATGGAGCCGAGGGTACCGGCCGACCTCGAGTTCGGGCTCGAGACCTACGGCGTCGATCTGCGGGTCCTGTTCGTCGAGGCCACCGGGTACACGGCCGGCGTCTTCCGCGACTACGTGGGCCAGGGCGGCACGGAGATCGAGCTGGCCCGCAACCCGCGCCAGGCGCTGCGCCAGATGAAGCGGCGGTTCTACGACACGGTGGTGGTCGAGCTGCCGACGCCGCAGATCCCGCCCGACGACCTGTTCCGCGACATCGTCGCCATCGACTTGGAGCAGGCGGTCCGAACTATTTTCCTGGTAAACGACCTGGGCGAGACGGCGATCCGCCGGTTCCTGACGGAGGTGGGGCGCCCCTTCCTGACCCAGCCCGTCGACCCGGCCGAGCTGCACGACCTGGTGCTGCGGGTCGGGCTGCAGGAGCGCGCCGAGTAGCCCGCGGAGAGGCGGAGCGCTGGGCTCCTCCGCCGCCTCCCCCCGCCCCGCCAACCCGTCACGCCATCCCGAGCAGCTCCCGACACCAATCATCGCGCTTCCCGGCCGCCGTCGTTGCTGCCGCTGTGGCGGCAGGGCATCTTTGGGAGGCCGGTAAGCGATTTCCACCTGAGGCGGTGTTACAGCCTTTGGCTGACCGAAGCGCGGGTTATGGGCACGAGAGCCTGCGGCTGGTGTTGGATGCGCTGCGCCTCTCCGCACACGTGGTTCGCCGGGACCCGACGCAGCTTGCCGGCCAGTTGACCAGCCGCCTTCTGACTGCGGACGACCCCACGGTCACGAGGCTACGGCAACAGGCTCACGACTGGCAGGCCGGCGTGTGGGTCCGTCTGCTGGTCCCGACGGTCGAGCAGGCCGGTGGGCCGTTGGTGCGGACGTTGGAGGGCCACACCGACTCGGTCCACGCGGTGGCGCTGACGCCGGACGGGCGCCGCGCGATCTCGGGCTCCGGCGGGGGCTACCCGGGCACGGGGCCGACTCTGTGGGCATTCCCGGAGCTGCTGGAGATCGTGCAGTGAAGAAGCAGCCGTTGTGGCGAACAAGGAATCCTGCGCTGCTAAGGAGCACATCGGGGATCACGATGGGGTAGATGCCCATGGACAAAAAGACGATTCTCGCAGCCCAGCTGCTCGCTCTGATGATCGCGCCGCCGGTCGGCGCACAAGACCCTTCCCCGGTAATCCCGGACAGCGCCTATGTGCCGGGCGAGTACCGCGTGTTCACTGGTGCCGGCGAGCCGGCCACGCTCGACGACATCGTCGCCGCGATGGGACGGCACCAGGTCGTGTTCGTCGGCGAGTCGCACGACGACCCGACCGGCCACATGCTCGAGGCCGAGCTGCTGGAGCGGGCGTACGCGGCCTACGGGGCGCCGGGCTCGAACGACGGCGCGCCGCGCCCGGTGGCGCTGTCGCTCGAGTTCTTCGAGCGCGACGTGCAGACGGTCGTCGACGAGTACCTGCAGGGCCTGATCACCGAGAGCGCGTTCCTGGACGACAGTCGGCCGTGGCCGCGCTACGAGACCGACTACCGGCCGCTGATCGAGTTCGCGAAGGAGAACGGCCTGCCGGTGATCGCGACGAACGCGCCGCGGCGCTACGCCAGCCGGGTGACGCGGCACGGGCGCGAGTCGCTGTACGATCTGAGCCGCGAGGCGCTGGCCAGCCTGGCGCCGCTGCCCTACGGCCAGCCGTCGGAGGAGTACCGCGACCAGTGGATCCAGGCCATCTCCGAGGTGATGGCGCAGGAGAGCATGAAGTGCGGCGTGCCGATCCCCGAGCCCGAAGAAGGGGAGGAGCCGGTGCACCCGCGCGCGCCGGTCGGGTCGCACGACACGATGGGTAACCAGCTGCACAGCCAGGCGCTGTGGGACGCGACGATGGCGTACTCGATCGCCGACTACCTGATGCGGCGGCCGGACGCCCTGGTGCTGCACATGGTGGGCGGCTTCCACGTCGAGCGCGGTACCGGCACACCGGAGCACCTCGCCGCCTACCGGCCCGGCACCTCGTACATGATCATCATGCTGCGACCGGTGGAGGAGGTCGAGACCTTCGAGCCCGCGCCCAACGGCGAGTGGGGCGACTTCGTCATCCAGACGGACGAGTCTCATACACTCGAGCAGATCGAGTGCCGGGCGTACCTGGCCGAGCTGGGAGCGAAGTAGCCGCGGTTTCGCTCGCGGTCACGGCAGCCAGCGCCCTCACCGACGGTCCGCCGAGCGCCGGCGACGATCCCGAATCCGGGCACCAGGTTCCACGAGCGGACAGCCGGCTGGGCGCCGCCGGTTCTGGCCATGGCAATTCCATACAACAAAACGACTTAGGGATGGCGGGCCTGGCACGCCGCTTGCCCATCCTCTCGCTGTGTGTGGGGCCCCCGGACCGCGCGGCCGTGTTAGAGGCCGCCAGACGGGGGATGCGCTCACCGAGAGAGACCGAGAGTAGGAGAATCTCAGGAATGTACGTGCCGATCCGCCGCCTCGCCCTGCGCTATGTCCTATCTGTATTCCTCTTGCCACCGACCCTGCTGCTTGCGGGGTCGCGAAACGGCGTGGCCTGGGGTGAGGTGGCGGAGCGGATCCGCCGACGGGACCAGGTCCGGGCCCGGCGGCCGGCTCGGAGATCGGGAGAATAGAGGTGCACGCGACGTTTCAGGACATTCGCTTCGCGCTGCGTATGCTGCGTAAGAACCCGGCCTTCACCGCCGTCGCGCTCATCTCGCTCGCCGTGGGGATCGGCGCGAACACGGCGATCTTCAGCGTGGTGAACGCCGTGCTCCTCCGTGACACGCCGGTCGAGTCGCCGGAGACGCTGGTCAACATCTACCGCGACCAGGGCGAGGGTTGGCTCTACTGGATGAACTACCCCGACTACCTGGAGCTGAAGGAGCGGTCCGCGGGCGTGCTGTCCGAGCTCGAGGGGTATCAGATCGTCATCACGCGACGAGACGTGGAAGGCGGGGTCGACGTGCTGATGGGCGAGATGGTGACCGGCGGCTACTTCGGGATGCTGGGCATCGGCGCTCACATCGGCCGGCCGCTCTTGCCCGAGGATCACGTGGCGCCCGGCGCGCATCCCGTCATCGTTCTCGGGTTCGACTACTGGCAGAGCGCGTTCGGGTCCGATCCGGCGGCCCTGGGAAGCTCGCTGCGACTGGCCGGCAGGGACTACACGATCGTCGGTGTGGCGCCGTCCGACTTCGCCGGGTCGGTCCGCGGGTTCCGGCCCGACTTCTTCGCGCCGATCATGATGTGGGGCCAGCTGATGCCGCTGGAGGAGGACCCGCTGGAGTCTCGGGGCTCGAACTCGTTTTCGCCGGTGGGGCGCCTGGCGTCCGGTGCGACGCTGCCGGAGCTGCGGGACGCGCTGGCCCGGGTCTCCGAGTACCTGCAAGAGTCCTTCCCGCTTGTGTGGCCGGCCGGTGACAGGCTGGTGGCGGTGCCGGCGGCGGAAGTGTTGGTGAACCCCGGCGTCGACCGCATGGTGCGGGCGGTGAACTTCCTGGCGCTGGGCGCGGTGGCGCTGGTTCTGCTGATCGCCTGCGCCAACGTGGCCAGCCTGCTCCTGGCGCGGGCGGTGGACCGGCGGCGCGAGGTGGCGGTGCGCCTGGCGCTGGGAGCCCGGCGTGGTCGCCTGGTCCGCCAGCTGCTGACCGAGAGCGCGCTGCTGGGGCTGCTGGGCGGCGCCGGCGGCTTGTTGCTGACTCCCTGGGTCCTGCAGCTGGCCGAGTCGGTCAGCGAATCGTTCGCCATCCCCGTGGGCCTCGACCTGACGATCGACTGGACGGTCCTGGGGTTCACCGCGCTGGTGGCGCTGGCGACCGGGGTCGCCGTGGGCCTCGTGCCGGCGCTGCAGGCGACGCGCGCCGAGGTGGCGCCGATCCTCAAGAGCGAAGGCGCGGCGGTCGGCCGGCCGAAGAGCGTGGCGCTCAGTCGGACCCTGGTGGCGGGTCAGATGGCGGTCTCCGCCATGCTGCTCGTCTTCGCCGGGCTGTTCATCCGTAGCTTCGACGCGACGCGACTGGTCGATCCGGGGTTCGGCGACGAGCCGACGGCGTTCCTGTCGTTCATGGTCCCCGCATCGCGCTACTCCGACGAGGAGGGGCTGCGGCTGCTGAGGTCCTTCCTGGAGGAGGTGCGACGGGTGCCGGGCGTGACGCGGGCCGGCGCCATCTCGAACCCGCACCTCAACACGCTGAACCGGATGATCATCGACGTGAAGGTGGAGGGCGTCGCGCCGCCGCCCGGCCGGTCCGCCCACAGCATCGACTTCACCTCGGTGGAGCCGGGCTTCTTCGCCGCCGCCGGGATCCCGATCCTCGAAGGTCGGAACTTCGGCGAGCAGGACCGTCGCGACGGAACGCCGGTGGCGATCATCAACGAGGCGATGGCCCGGCGGTTCTGGCCCGGCGAAAGCCCGCT
>JASFTI010000323.1:0-4638 GCA_050053635.1 Gemmatimonadales bacterium | reverse complement strand
TGGCCTGCAAGAACAGCGTGACTCCGGCTAGCAGTACGATGAAGCGACGCGAGTGCGACATGGGCTCTTCCGTTGTATGTGTGGAGTACGGGCTTTCTCGCGGAGCGAAAGCTATGCCGCGCCTGCCGCGCCCGGCAAGCCTGAGCGCGCGGCAGGTTTGTGGAAGACGCGCAGATTAACGTTGAGTGGCCGGCGTCTGACGCCAGCGGCGGCGAACCGCCAGCTGAACTTCGGTCGGATCCTCGACCTCGACCAGGCGGTAGACCGGAACGGGCCGCGAGCCCAGCGTCAGCTCGACCGTCTTCTCCTGACCCATCCGCGACACCAGCAGCTCCAGTACCTGTCCGGGCCTGGACCGGCCGAGCAGCTCTCTGAAGGACTGCAGGCCGGCGACCGCGTCCCCGTCCACCGCGATGATCTCGTCGCCGTAGACCAGACCGCTACGATAGGCGTGTCCCCCCCGCACGACGCCGTTCAGCCGCACCCGACGGTTCTCTTCGCCGAGGTATACGCCCATGTATCCCGTACGGTTGCTCCGTGCCGTCGCCGCCTCGTCGACGACGAGTTCGTAGCCGGCCAGCCGGAAGAACTCCTCGAACGGAATATCAGCGGTCCCGAACACATAGTGATCGAAGAACTCCCGGAACGAGCCACCCGCCACCTCCTCGCAGACGGCTCGGATCGCCTCGGCGTCGAACGTTGCGCCCTCGTTTACGGTCTTCTCCCAGATCAGGCGCATCACGTCGTCGAGCCCTTTGGCGCCCCGGGTCCGCTGCCCGATCTCCAGCTCGACCAGGTTGGCGATGACGCTGCCCTTGAAGTAGTAGTTGGTGTGGTAGTTGTTGAAGCTCTCATCGCTGCGGTAGAGGTGGATCCAGGCGTTGAAGCTCGCGGCGGCGGCACTCTGCGCCGTGTGGCCCGGGGTCGACCGGTATTGCGTCACCAGGTTGACCGGGTCACCGGGCGCCTCGATCAATCCGGCGCGGTGTAGAATCCTGTCGCCGTAGTACGAGGTGAACCCTTCATAGAACCAGAGCGCGTCGGTGTAGTTCTCTTCCTCGTAGTTGTAGGGTCTGAAGGCGGGCGGCTGGATTCTTTTCACCACCCAGGCGTGGAAGAACTCGTGGGCTGTAACGCCGAGCACCGCGTTATGGCCGCCCGCGCTCTGGAAGTCGAGGCCGCTCAGCCCGATGGTCGTGCCGTTGGCGTGCTCGATGCCGCCGCCGCCGGTCAGCGTGGTGAAGACGAACGCGTATCTGTCGTAGGGTAGGCCGCCGAAAAGACTCGAGCAAACCTCGATAATTTGGGTAAACTCGTCTCGCAGCTGTTCCAGATCGGCGTTGTGCGGGCCGAGGATGGCGATGAGGTGCGGGATGCCTTCCACCTCGAACTCGATCTCGTCGAATCGACCGATCAGCATCGGCGCGTCGATCAGCTCGTGGTACGAGTCGGCCGAAATCAGGAATGGGTCCGCCGCTGACCGAGCAATAGCTCCGTTCAATCGCCAGCCCCGAGGCAATTCGAATCTGACGCTGGCGGGCGCATTCGCCGCGCCGACGACGTGCATGAACAGGCTCGGTCCGATGACGTGGCCGCCCTCATCGTAGATGAAAGACCAGCGGATCCCCGGTTCGCGGGCGTAGACTTCGTAGTCGACGAGGACACGCTCGGCGCCGTCCGTTTCGATACGCCAGGTGTTCTTGTCCAGCTTGTGCCAGGCGAGCGGCCCGCCGGCCCCATCCCATGCGGCGAACGTCTTCACATGCCGCTCGTACTCCCGCACCAGGTACGATCCCGGTGTCCAGACGGGCATCGAGACGTCCAGCTCGGGCTCGCTGATTTCGGAGATCTCCATTCGGACGTGGAACATCCTCGTATGAAGCTGCCCGACTCTCACGGTGTAGGCGACCGGCGCTTCGACCGCTGGCGCTGCGACGGCCGTCGCGGCGAGCAGCACGGCGGACGCCAGCGTGACTCGAACTGGTTTCGCTGATTTCATCGGGTTTTGTGCTCCCCGGCAGGTCGAGTGCCGCAAAGGCATCGGTTGAAATGGCGCACTCGATTAGACGCGCATTGAGGCGACAAGGTTGGCAGGAACGGGGCGAAAGAAAAGGGGGCGCCGCCAAAGCGCCCCCCTTTTCGGTCTTAGGATAACGTGAGCCCGGCTTAGACCGCCGAGAAACTGGCCAGCGCCGCGCCGCGGTCTCCTTCCCGCAGCTCCTTCAGCGCCCGGTCGCGAAGCTGGCGCACGCGTTCCCGCGTGATGCCGAGCTTCTGGCCGATCTCCTCCAGTGTGTGCTCCCGACCGTCGCCCAGACCGTAGTACAGCCTCAGGACCAGAGCGTCACGCTCGCGCAGCGTGCTCAGCGCATCGTCGATCTGCTCGCGCAGCAGCCGCTCCTCGACCTCGACGTGCGCATTGCTCGCCTCCTCGCTGACGAAACGCTCGACCAGGCTCGAGTCCTCGCTGTCGCCGATCGGTGCGTCGAGGCGAACCTCGCCGGCGTTCAACGCCTCGAGCATCTCCACCGTCGCCGGGTTCATCTCGAGGTGCCGGGCGATCTCCTCGCTGGTCGGCTCCCGGTCCAGCGTCACCTTCAGCGCCTGCCGCGCCTTCAGGATCTTCGAGAGCTCGGCCGCCCGGTTGAGCGGTACCCGCACGGAACGCCCGTGATGGGCCAGCGCCGACAGGATAGCCTGACGGATCCACCAGACGGCGTAGCTGATAAACTTCACACCCTGATCAGGGTCGAACTTTATGGCCGCCGTCACCAGCCCCAGGTTGCCCTGCTGGATCAGGTCGCTGAGCGGCAGCCCGCGCCCCTGGTATTTCTTGGCCACCGAGATCACGAAGCGCAGGTTGGCCTTGCACAGCGCCTGGATCGCTCTCGTATCCCCCTTCTGGGCACGCCGCGCCAGCCTGATCTCCTCCTCGGGCGTGATCAGCCCGTGCTGGCTGACGTCCTGGAGATACTGGTCCAGGGCAGAATCATCCCCCGCCACCCGGCTCTTAAGGGCCTGGCTGGCAAGACGCTTCGCCCTGGCATTCTCACGATCCATGATCATCGCTCTATCTAACGACTCCGATCCTATTAGCTAGGCTCAGCTCAATATTAAAGTCCCGGCTGGGAACGCCTGTTCCGCCGGGATCTCGCCATCTGGGCGGCTCTCCGCCCGACTGCACCCGGGGTCCGGCAGATAAAACACCTAACTGGCCAGAAAGTTTCAAAGCGGACCCAGGGTGTGGCTAGCCGTGGCCAGCCCTGAAATGTAGGGGCCGCCATCGTGTTGTCAAGGGCCGATTTAGCTCCAGCGAAAGACCTTCAAGGCGGCGCCGAAGCCCACGACCCCCCAGGCGGCGGCCAGCGCCAGTCGTCCCAGGTTGGCGGTCAGCGGGGCGCCGTCGATCATGACCGAGCGGAGGGCGTCGAGCACCGGGGTCAGCGGCAGGGCCTGGATGAAAGGCTGCAGCGGTTGGGGGAATCGGGCGTAGGAGAAGAAGACGCCGGAGAAGATCCACATCGGCAGCATGACGAAGTTCATGATCCCGGAGACGCCCTCGACGGTTCGGGCGCGGCTGGCGGTGAGCAGGCCCAGGCCGGCGAAGGTCGTGGCGCCGACGATGGAAACGACGAGCAGGTCGAGGATCGAGCCGTGGACCCGGACATCGAAGACGAGCCAGCCGAAGCCGACCAGGGCGGCGACCTCGAGGATCATGAAGAGGAAGCGGGAGAACCCGAATGAGAGCAGGTAGTGGCTCTTGCGCATGGGGGTGGCGAGTAGCCGTTTCAGCAGCTTCTTGCGCCGTGCCTGTACGATGTTGAAACCGATCCCCCACATCCCGCTGCCCATCAGGTTGAGGCCCAGCAGGCCGGGGATGAGGAAGTCGATGTAGCGCGAGCCCGGCTCGCTGAGGTGTCGCTCGCGCGCCTGGCGCGGGTCGACGCGGCCGGCGGAGCGCTGCACTGCGTCATCCACCACGCGGCGGGCGAGCTGGCCATCGCCGCGTGTCGGGTCGAACACGTAAGTAACCGAGTCGTCCGGAACGACGACTAGGGCGAGCTTGCCGGTGCGCAATTCGTTCTCTGCTTGCTCGGGCGGCATGAGGAGTGCCCGCAGTTGGGGGAAGCTGTCGAGCGATGCGGCCAACTGTGCCGCTCCCGGCCCTTCCTGCACCGCGATGCGCAGCGATTCCGCCGGGCGGTTGCGGAAGGCGATCCCGAGACCGAGGGCCAGCAGGACGGGGAAGATGAAGACCCAGAAGATTGCCTCGGGCTCGCGGATGAACTCGAGGACGCGGGCCCGGGTCATCTCCCAGAGCGGGTGGAGGGGCTTACTCATCTCTCAGGTGCCGGCCGGTGAGCGAGACGAAGACGTCCTCGAGGCTGGCGTGGTGGGTGGTAAGCCTCGAGAGCTCCATGTCGCGCCTTCGGAGCGCGGCGAGCAGGGCCGGAACCGTGCGATGCACCTCGCTTACCGTGAGAAAGATCCCCTGGCGCTCGCGCCGCACATTTTGCACGCCTCCAACCCCGCACAGCCACTCGTCCACTGCCGGGTCGTCTCGCTCGAGCGCGATCTCGACTACGTGCTCGGCGCCCAGCCGCGCGATGAGCTCGCTCGGCGTGCCCAGCGCGATCA
>JASFTI010000322.1:0-4648 GCA_050053635.1 Gemmatimonadales bacterium | reverse complement strand
TGGCCCAGAAGTCGCCCGCCATGGGGCCGGCCAAGGTACTGATCATCGGGCGCGCCGAAGCGCTCACCCCGGGCCTCGGGAGCCCCGAAGCCGCCAACGCTTTACTCAAGCTGCTGGAGGAGCCACCGGCCGACACCACACTCATCCTCACCAGCGACGTGCCGGGTGCCCTGCTCCCTACGGTACGCTCTCGGGTCCAGGCCGTCCGCATCGCGCCCCTGCCCGAGGAACGGATCGCCACCTTTCTGGCTACGCAGGCGGATATCCCCCAGCCCGAGGCGCGTCGCCTCGCCAGCCGCAGCAGCGGCTCGATCGGCAGAGCGCTCGAACTCCTCAGCGAGGACCGCGAGAACTTGCGCCAGAACGCCGGCGGACTCGTGAAGGCGCTGCTCGACGGCCGGCCGGCCGCCCAGCTAGCCGCCGCCCATCGCTTCCGCGCCTTCGGCGCCCGTGGCGCCTTCGGCCGACTTCTTGGCGAAGTTCGCAGTCAGCTCCGCGACCTCCTGGCCGCTTCGGCAGGGGCGAGCGCCTCCGATCCCGAGACCGTCGCCACGCTCGCCGCCAGCTCTCCGCCGGACCTCGCCCGGATCGTCCGCCTGCTCGACGCCGTCGACGAGGCCCGCGCCCTAGCCGACCGCAACGTGAATCCCCAGCTCATCGTCGCCAACCTCATGCGGCTCGGAGCGGGGCGGTTGGCAGGGCGCGGAGGCGCCTGATGGCCCGGAAGAAGCGTAAGTTGTCTCACGTCGATGACCAGGGGACCGCCCGCATGGTCGACGTCGGCCAGAAGGAGGAGTCACGCAGAACGGCCGTCGCCGAGGGCTCGATCTCCATGCAGCCCGCCACGCTCGATGCGATCCGCCAGAACGCCGTCGAGAAGGGTGACGTGCTCACCGTCGCCAAGGTCGCCGGCATCAGCGCCGGAAAGCGGGCTGCCGAGTGGATCCCATTATGCCACCCGTTACAGATCGACGTAATTGATGTATCTTTGACCCTGAATGAAGACCTTCCCGGTGTGAAGGTCACGGCTCGGGCCGGATTGACTGGCCGGACCGGAGCCGAGATGGAAGCGCTGGTGGCCGCCAGCGCCGCCTTGCTCACCGTCTACGACATGTGCAAGGCACTCGACCGCGGGATGCAGTTCAGCGTCCGACTGGTCGAGAAGAGCGGCGGCCGAAGTGGAACCTGGCAGCGGCGCCAACCGTAGTTAGGTATGACTCGCTGATGCGAGGTTGACAGCGCGATGGCAGGTGTGGTGGTGGGTGAGGTGTGGGCCAAAACTGTAGGATCCCCTACGATCCCAGTCCCGCCTTTGGCCCGGCTTGCGGCAGCGCCCAGGCGGCAGCGCCTGGCGGCTAGCCGGTCTGGCCGACTCGATCCCACGCGGAAACAACATTCGTGGTGTGACCGTTTAGGGAAGCGGGCCCGGTTGTGCGCTCGGGTTGGAGCCGGGCGTTGGGCGAGAGGCGAGGGTGAGGATCGTAAGGTTAAGATGAGGAAATAATGCGAGACTATACATCGACGTGGCAAACGCAGACGCAGGCGGTCCCCTTCCGGTGGCCGCAGCTCCGGGCGAAGCTGGCGGAGGTGCCAGCGACGGTCTGGGCGCTGTTCGCGGTGGCGATGGCCATAGCGACGGCGAGCGTGGTCGGCGGGGTACCGCAGGCCAGCAACCCGGCGGCGGAGCAACTGAGTTCGCAGCTGGTGGCCTTGGCGGCGCAGCATCACGACCTGCGCAGCGAGATCGAGCTAAAGACGCTGGAGGTCGAGCGTCTGGGACAGATCCAGGCGTTCTCGGGCGAGTTCCGGATTCCGGCGGACCGGGCGATGCTGGTCTATGACATCGCTTTGGCGGAGGATGTGAACCCCGAGCTGGCGTTCAATCTGGTCCGAGTGGAGAGCGGGTTTCGGCGAACGGCGGTGAGCTCGGCGGGTGCGATCGGTTACACACAGGTCAGGCCGAGCACGGCGCGCTGGCTGGACCCAACGGTCGAGACGCGTGACCTATTCGACCCGGAGATCAACCTGCATCTGGGTTTCCGCTATTTCCGCTACCTGCTCGACGAGTACAACGGCGATACGCGTCTGGCGCTGCTCGCTTACAACCGCGGTCCCGGACGGGTTGGCGGCCTGCTGCGCAGCGGGATCGACCCGGCGAACGGATACGCCAAGGCCGTTTTGGGAGAGTAGAAGTTCGAACGTTCAGTTCCCGAAGTCGTTGGGAATTCTCGAATGACGACCAAGGGAGCAAGGGAACCCCGAATTGACATTCGAGAATTCCCAAACGACTTCTAATTTGAATCGACGTAAATTCTGACTTCATCACCCGGGTAGATCCGGCTGCTGGTCAGCCCGTTCCACACCATCAGGTCGCGGGCGGTGACCTCGTAGCGTTTGGCGATGGTCCAGAGGCTGTCACCCCTCTGCACCCGGTAAGTGACATACGGGCCTCCTGGCGAGCGCGGTTCCACTCGCACCGGGGCGCTCCGGCTTACCCTGGTAGCGGAAGCGTAGGTCGGCAGCCGTCCCGCCCTCGGGATTACCAGCCGCTGGCCGATACGGAGCTGCCTGGCCCTGACGCCTCGATTCGCTGCGCGGATGGCCGACACGCTGACGCCGTAAAGGCCGGCGATCTCGCTCAGTGTGTCTCCTCGCCGGACGACATGCTGCACCCAGGTGACTCGCTCGGATGGCGCGACCTGGGCGTAGCGTAGGGCGAACTCGTGGCTGGTCCCGGGTGGAACGCGGAGCGAGTAGCGCTGGCCCGGTGGCGTGACGCCGCGCAGGATCTGGGGGTTTAGCTCCATGACCTGGGCCACCGGTACGCCGGCGGCGTCAGCGATCACGTCGAGGCTCGTGGCGTCAGGCACCTGCACGACATCGTAGGCCATGGGCTCCGCCGTCTCGACGTCGAAAAACCCGTAATGTTCCGGCTGCTTCGAGATAAGGGCGGCAGCGATGAGCTTAGGCACGTAGTTGCGCGTCTCCCGTCTGAGGTAGCGGCGGCGCGAGAGCGTCCAGAAGTCGTCGCTTCCCGAGCGCCGGATCGAGCGACGGACGCGGTTGGGGCCGCCATTGTAGGCGGCGGCGGCCAGGTACCAGGACCCGAACTCGGCATACAGGTCAGCCAGGTGGGCAGCGGCCGCCTTGGTGGCGAGGATCGGATCGCGTCGCTCGTCCACCCAGTAAGAGATTTGCAGGCCGTAGAGCCGGCCGGTGCTCGAGATGAACTGCCAGAGTCCGACGGCCCGAGCCCGACTGTAAGCGCGCGGGCTGAACCCGCTCTCGATCAGCGACATGTAGACCAGGTCTTCCGGCAAGCCGGCGTCCCGCAAGATGGCGCGCATCATCGACTCGTAACGGCCGGCGCGCTGCAGGTAGATCGTGAAGTTCTCGCGGCCATCGCCCTGGAAATACTCGAGCCAGCGCTCGACGTCGTTGTTCATCGTGATCGGGATGTCCCAGGTTGGGATCCCGGAGCTCGCCACGCCGCCGTCGCCGTCGCTCGGCTCCCCCACCTCCACATCCGCCTCCGGCTCCTCCCTATTCGCGGCGCCATCCTCCACCTGCGCGATCAACAGGCTGAGGCTGTCCTCGACCAACGACGGAGGTGCCTCCGCCTCGGGGGCCGCCGGCTCCGGGTCGGCCGACCCGAAGGGCAGCGTCGCGCACGCCGATGCCAGCGCCGCCAGCGCGGCGATCTCGAAGGCCCGCCAGCCCGACCGTCTCAAGCTCTACCCTCCATTAGCTCGTCCAGCGCGCTCAGAAACAGTGTGACGTTCTCTTCCCGGCATGTCTCTCCCATCAAGCCGACCCGCCAGACCGCCCCGGCCAGCGGGCCCAGACCGCCTCCGATCTCTATCCCGAAGCGCTCCAAAAGCTGGCGCCGGAACGCTGACTCGTCCACGCCGTCCGGCACACGGACCGCGGTCAGCTGCGGAAGCCGGAAGGGCTCGTCCACCAGCAGTTCCAGTCCCAGTCTCGACAGCCCATCCTGCAGAGCGGTCCCCCAGCGGCGGTGTCGCTCAAAACGCTTCTCCAGCCCCTCCTCCAAAATGATGCGCAGCCCCTCGTGCAGTCCGTAGAGCGCATTCACCGGCGCCGTGTGGTGGTACGCCCGCTCGCCGCCCCAGTAGGACCCGATCAAAGAGAGATCCAGGTACCAGGAGTGGACCTCCTTCTTTCTCGCGCGGACTCGATCCATCGCCCGCTCCGAGAGCGTGATCGGTGCCAATCCCGGCGGCACGCTCAGGCACTTCTGGGTGCCCGAATAAGCCACATCGATACCTCGCTCATCGACTCCGACCGGCACACCGCCCAGGCTGGTCACCGTATCCACCAGGAACAGGGTCTCCGTGTCCCGCAGGTAGGCTCCCAGTTCCTCCAACGGTTGCAGCACGCCCGTGGACGTTTCCGCGTGAACCACCGCCAACAGTCGGGCGTCGGAATTCGAGCCGTGAGCGTCGATCAGCTGCCCCACGTCGAGGGGCTCGCCCCACGGCGCTTCGACGGTCACTACCCGAGCACCTGCGCGCTCGGCATTGGCCACCATTCGCCCGCCGAATACCCCGTTCACACCGATGATCGCGGTATCGCCCGGCTCGAGCAGGTTGTCGAACGCCGTCTCCATCCCGGCCGAGCCGGTCCC
>JASFTI010000321.1:0-4660 GCA_050053635.1 Gemmatimonadales bacterium | reverse complement strand
ATCGAGGTCGACTCGAACCAGTATCCGCTTGTCGGCTACATCGGTATCTTTGATCGTCTTCTTCATAGGCCACCCTCGAGTTACTGAACGGCTCATCTCCTCGAGCTACGTCGCCACCGGGCGTCTTACATTCGCGGCCAGAGAAGACACCAGATCTAGGATCCGCTGTGCAGTGCTGCACTGGCTGTCGTACCAGGCCATTACTTTTGCTGTGTGGTTGCGTACTACCGTTGTGCAGTCGGCGGGGATCAGGGCCGAGTACGTGCTACCGACCACGAGTAGTTCATTGTCGTCGGATACGGCCAGGATACCATCGAGGCGATCGGTCTCGGCGGCCTTGCGCAGGGTCTCGTTCACGCGCTCCACACTCGACGGTTGCTCCGTCTGGATCACAAAGTCGACCAGACAAGTCTTGGGAGCGGGTGCCCGGCTTAGCACCCCGTCCAATTTGTTCGCCAGGTCGGCTAGTACGTCGCCCAGGTCTGCCGTGATGGCGGCGTCTCTCTGAATGAGCGGAACCGTGGCCGACTCCGGCGACCCCGGACCGTCCTCGGGTACCTGGACCTCAACCCGGTCTACAGGCGGAGCGCACAGCCCTGTCAAGACGCCGCTCTCGATTCCGAACTCTTCGTCCAGGACGCTCGCGATTGGCGCCACGCAGTTGGTGATCGGCAGGGCGTTGGCGATTATCAGGTGCCGGTCCGCATCGATCTGGTCCGCGTTGATTCCGGCGCAGATCGTGAGGTCTGCCCCATTGACGGGTGCCTCGACGATCACGTGGTTGGCGCCGGCGTGGAGATGGTCTGTCGATGTCAGGGGCCCGCTGGCGACCCCGGAAGCCTCGATTACAAGGTCCACCTGCAAGTCACGCCACGGCAATTGCCGGGAATCCTCGACGCTGGTGAGCAGAACCTCGCGATCCTGCCAGCGCAGCAGGCTCCTGCCCTTCTTGGATAGAAACGACACCTCGAGCCCGGCGTGCATCGCGTCGTGCGTTGCCAGGTTGATCACGGCGTCCAGCGATGCACCGTCGTTCAGCGCCACAATCTCGAACTCGTCGCTCTGCAGCAAGTGCGAAAAGACCAACCGCGCGATGGGCCCAAAGCCGTTTATGGCGATTCGCTGGTTCATAGGTCTGTCGGGAGTCTCGGCCATTTAGTGCGTCACCACAGCTCGTGCCGGCGACACAGTTGAATTCTCGTGGCTCTGCACCAACATACCGACCGCCGCGCCAGAGATCAGTCGGGAGACGGCGGAACCTCCGGTAGGGCGATGCTGGAACTCGGCTCTAGGAAAATCTCCCATCGGAGGTGCTTCTGGCTCCGGCGACGCCCTCTCGCGCACTTGCCGACGCCGGGTGACTCGACCGATATTCGCTTGAGCAATCGATGAATCGGGAGTGCACGCGTACCGTCGGGTGTAACCAAGTATCGTACGCAAAGATCTGCCGGAATGCCGAAACCGCAGTACGATCACATAGGCACATTACTCGGTTTTCTCGAGGACATTGCCCGCAAGGTCAATGAGGCGCGCACCGTCGAACAAGCTCTACAGTATGTCGCCCGTCGTGTGTGCGTCTTCGAAGGTTGGCGGCTGGCTCAGACTTACCGGATCGCCCCTGACGGAAGCGGCGAAATCGTGCTGACCGAGAGCTGGTATCCCCGAGGGGCCGATCAACTCGAGCGCTTCAGGGGGCTGACCACGAGGAACGTGTATCAGATCGGCGAGGGACTCGTCGGGCGCGTGTTCGAGACCGCCGAGCCGCTCTGGTTGCCGGACGTCAGGGAAAGCACATCGCAGCTTCACCGTCGTGCCATAGACTTCGGTCTCTCTTCGAGTGCCATTTTCCCAATAGCGGCGGGTGACAAGGTGCTCGCGGCGATGGAGTTCTACTCCAATGAGCCGATTACGCCGGATGAGGAAACGCTATCTCTCATTCGTAACGTCGGTATTCAGCTGGGTCACTTCATCGTTCGCAAAGAGATGGAGCGTGAGATCGCGACCCTCACGGATCGGGAGCGGCGGCTCATCGGACAGGAGTTGCACGACAGCGTCGGCCAGCAGCTGACGGCCATGGGCTATATGGCGCGTAACCTCCAGCGTGAGTTGGAGGACCATTCTGCCCGCGAGGCCGCCAATGCCGGCATCCTGGTCGAAAATATCGAACAGAGTAAGTCGCAAATTCGAGCGCTGATGAAGGGCCTGATGCCCGTAGACGTGGATGCGAGCGGCCTGATGGAGGCGCTGGGGGAATTGGTCGACCAATGCCAGACCGTTTACGATGTTCCGTGCGACTTCGAGTATGACGAGCCGGTGCTGATGGAGGACAACTTCACTGCCACACATCTGTTCCGTATTGTACAGGAGGCGATTCAGAATGCCATCAAGCACGGCCAGGCAGAACACATAACGGTGGGCATAAGAAGAAGCGGTAATCGTGTGACCCTGCGAATTCGCGACGACGGTATCGGCTTCGATCCTGCCGGCCTGGACTCCGGCGGGATAGGCTTGCGTGTCATGCGTCACCGTGCAGAGCTGATCGGCGCAGCATTGAGGATAGCTTCGGCTGAAAGCGGGGGCACGGTTGTACGATGCACCGTCGAGGAGCGGAGATGACCAAGGACGATGCCGGGACAGGCGGACGCAAGCGGAAACTGGACGCGCCCGTGGCGCGGATAGTTCTCGTGGATGACCACGCTCTGGTGCGGCGCGGTTTGGCTGAAATGATAGACCGCGAGTCGGATCTGGAGGTATGCGGCGAAGCCGCCGATGTCAGCGAGGCTCTGGACTTGATCGAGACCGCGGAACCGGAATTGGCCATCGTCGATATCACACTCAAGGAGGGTAGCGGTCTCGAGCTCATAAAGCAGATAAAGCTTCGATATCCTGCTGTCCGTATGCTCGTCTTGTCTATGCACGACGAGAAGATCTACGCCGAACGAGCGCTTCGGGCCGGCGCGACGGGGTATCTCAACAAGGAGGAGCCAGCGGACAAGGTGATCGAGGCAGTCCGCGAGGTGCTCGCTGGCCGCATCTACCTGAGCGGCCAGATGGCCGATCGTATCCTTCAGCGGCTGGTCGACCGCGAGTCGGATCTCGAGCGCTCGCCTATCGATGCGCTCTCCGATCGCGAGCTGGAGGTTCTCGAACTTATCGGTCGCGGGCTGACAACGAGTCAAATCGCCAAAGAGCTACACCTGAGCAGGAAAACCGTCGATACGTACCGTGAGAATCTCAAAGCCAAGCTCCAGCTGAGCACCGCGGCCGAGCTCGTCCGGTTCGCCGTAGCCTGGACCCTCGATCAGAAGTGACCGGCGAGAGGCCTGCTCCCAGGCGCCCGGACACGGTCCTCTAGGGAATTCTCCCACCGCCTCCCGTACAATCCCCCATCCTGGCATTCGGGGAGTGCGCGTAGTCCGGGTCCCCAAGACAACCGATTGTTGACGCGCAGGATCGCTGAGTACCCTGAGAGAGCAGATTGCAGCAGGATTGCGACGTACTGCAGCCGGTGCGGTCAGGCGAATCGGGTGGCCCGATTCGCTTCGCGCGCGTCGGGAGGTTGGCGCATCGTATGGACAGATTGACTACGGAAGAGCTGATACTGCTGTTGGAAGATGAACCCGACAGCGTGCTGATCAACGTCCTCGACGAAGCCGACTTCGCTACGGCCCATATTCCGCGTTCTTACAATGTGCCGGTGGACCGGGAGGGGTTCGAGGAAGAGGTCGTGGAGCTGGTCGGCAGTACAGAATCTGCGATAGTGGTATACAGCGCCGACGTCGAGTGCGAGGCATCGGCTACAGCAGCGGCCAAGCTGGAAGAAGCGGGCTTCACGAGGGTCTACGACTACGAGGGTGGTCTGGACGAGTGGTTCGCAGTAGAAGGCGAAGTCGAGCGCGGAACGCCGTAATCACACAAAATCACGGGGAAAGAAAGTGCCGAATCCCGACGTGTACGTAGAGAGATTGAAGTTGAAGCTCGAGGAGTGGAACGATCGGATCGACATGCTGCAAGTGCTGACGAAGTTGGCCAGGCAGGAAGTGCAGACCAAGGTCGAGGAACGCATGGACCACCTTCGCACGAAACGGGATGAGCTCGAGTCGAAGGTGAAGGAGATCGAGGAAACGGGCGAGGAAGTGGGGACATCGGTGAAGCAAGGTATCGAGAAGGTCCATTCCGACATGCGCGAGACTTTTGACGAGGTCAAATCGAGCCTGACCACGTAGCAACCATCTACAGCGGTCGGCATCGGTTGTTTCTACCGCACCCCGACAGGGGGGCGAGGGGGGCGAAAAATGCACAAAGCGAAAGACGGGGACACGGTACAAGTCCACTACACAGGCAAACTGGAGGGTGGCGCCGTATTCGATACGTCCGTTCAGCGCGAGCCGTTGCAGTTTACCTTGGGTAAGAGCAAGGTCATCCGGGGTGTCCAGGAGGCTGTCGCGGGGATGGCCGTCGGCGAGACCAAGACGGTCGAGGTGTCTCCGGACAAGGCCTACGGCATGCATCGCGAGGATCTGGTTTTTCAGGTGGGCCGCCGGGCGATTCCGCCCACCATCGAGCCCAAGGTGGGCCAGCGGCTCGAATACCGCCAGCCGGATGGCGGCCCGGCCGTACCCCTTACGGTCAGGGAAGTCACCGACCAGACAGTTACCCT
>JASFTI010000320.1:0-4662 GCA_050053635.1 Gemmatimonadales bacterium | reverse complement strand
ACGAGCAGAGCCCGACACCTTCCCAGCCGATGAACATGACCGGGAAGCTCGCGGCGAGCACCAGGACCAGCATGAAGAAGACGAAAAGATTGAGGTACGCGAAATAGCGCGCGTACCCCGGATCCTCGCCCATGTACCCGATGCTATAAATGTGAATTATGAAGCTCACGCACGTCACGACCAGCGCCATGATGATCGACAACTGGTCGAGCTGTAACGCCGCGTCGATCCGTAACGCGCCGACCTCGATCCACGTCCAGTACGACCGGATCACCGGCTCCGCCTCGGGCACTCGAGCGATCAGCACCAGGTTCACCGCCGCGAGCACGAATGCCAGCCCCAGAACACCCGGCCCCACGACGCTGACCAATCTGCGACGCTCGGGAGCCAAATAGGCGATCGCACCGTTCAGCACGAAGCCCAGAAACGGCAGCAGGACCATCCAGGCGGGAAGGAACGGGACGAAGGCCCGCTCGTGCGCCCCCACCGCTTCTTGGGCGAGCGGGATTACTAGATCTATCAGGGTAGCCCCTACCATCTCAGCAACCTGAAGTTCCGGACATCAACCGACTCGTAGTGTCGGAAGATCGAGATGATTATCGCGAGACCGACAGCGGCCTCCGCCGCCGCCACCGTCATCACGAAGATCACAAACAGTTGGCCTTCGATACCGACATATCGCGAGATCGCCACGAACGAGAGGTTCACCGCATTCAGCATCAGCTCGATGCACATGAACATCACGATAGCGTTACGGCGCAGCAGAACACCTGCCACACCCACCGCGAACAACACTGCGCTGACAATCAATGACTCGAAGAGCATGCGTCAGACTTTCCGCTTGGCGATCACGACCGCGCCCACCATCGCGACCAGTAGCAGGACGCCGGTCACCTCGACCGCGACCACGTAGTTCTCGAACAGCGGTTCCGCGACAGCGCCGACGGCACCCCGCTCCGCGAGCAGCCGGGCCAGCATGTCGGATTCCGGCCTTTGCGGAGCGTTGCGCGCCAGGACGAACAGCTCCGCGAACAGCACCAGGCCCAGCCCCAGACCGACGACCCACCAGAACTTGCCGCGGACGTCGGGCTCGAATTCATGGCCGAGATTGAGCAGCATGATCACGAACAGGAACAGCACGAGGATCGCCCCTGCGTAAACGACGACCTGCAGCGCGGCGATGAAATGAGCGTCGAGCAGTACGAAGATCGCCGCCACCGAGAAGAGCGTCAGCACCAGGTACATGACGCTGTACACGGGGTTCCTGCGCGTGATCATCAGCACGCTGCTCGCAACTGCGAGGCCCGCGAACGTGTAGAAGACCAGCTGACTGATATCCATTATGGGCCTATCGATCCACTCGCGATCAGCCGCCCCGTGCTCACGTCACTCCGATGCGGGGTCCTCGGGGTCCCACAGCTGAGTGAACGGGTGGCCTTGCGCGCAGAGACGTTCGAGATCGTAGACGAACCTCTCGCGACTGTACTCTGCAGCCTCGTAGTGGACTCCAAGGTGTATCGCTTCGACCGGGCAGACTTCCTGGCAATAGCCGCAAAAGATGCAGCGGAACTCGTCGATCTCGTAGACCGCCGCATAACGTTCACCGTTTTCATCTTCCGCCGGGATCAGCTTGATACAGTTCGCCGGGCAGATGGTCGGACACAACCCGCAGGCCACGCACTTGGCGCGCCCGTCTTCGTGCACCGCCATCCGGTGCGTACCACGCATCCGGGGCGCCAGCTCGTATTTCTCTTCCGGATACTGCTGCGCCACCGTGATCGGCGTAACAAGGTGCCGGAAGGTGAGCGCCATACCCTTGAGGGTCGCTCTCAGATACGATGCGCCGAGTTCGGGCCGCTCGACTGTCTTTACGCCTATTGCCATATCTATCCGCGCGATCGAGCCTGTTGCGGGCGAACCTGCTTCCAAGCGCCGCCCAGGACAATTCGACTCCTGTCAAGCCAGAAGATGATCAGCAACAGCAGGATCAAATTGGTCCCCGCCAGCCACAATCCGTACCGCACGCCGAACTCGATTCCCGCCGCCTCCAAAGCGAGCATCGTCCCGCCGAGCACCGCGATGTAGACCACGAGCAGCGGGATCAACACCTTCCAGCCCAACGCCATCACCTGGTCGTAGCGGAAGCGTGGAATCGTCCAGCGGACCCAGATGAAGACCAGAACGAAGAAACCCGTCTTGACGGCGAACGACGCGAAGGTCAGTAGTGTGATCCACCAGGCTGGCGTCGCGCCAACGATCGAGCCGTCGGCCGCGACGCTGATGTTGTCACCGGCCCAGAAGGGGATATCCCAGCCACCGAAAAAGAACGTCGCCATGAGGGCGGAAGCGGTGACCACATTGGCATACTCGGCCAGATAGAATATCGCCATCCTCATGGCCGAGTACTCGGTGTGGAATCCGTAAACCAGCTCCGACTCGGCCTCCGGCATGTCGAACGGCCCCCGGTTCGTCTCCGCGAAGTACGAGACACTGAAGAACAGAGCCCCCACCATCAGCGGCAGGATAAACCAGAGGACGTCCTGTTGCTGGTGCACGATCTCCGGCAGCGTCACGTTGCCCGAAAGCATGAAGATCGGCACGAGGCTGAGCCCCAGGGCCACCTCGTAGCTGATCATCTGAGCCGAGGCACGCACACCGCCCAGAAAGGAATACTTGCTGTTCGACGCCCAGCCGCCCAGCGTCAGTCCGTAGACCCCCAGCGACGCCAGCGCCAGTACGAACAGGAATCCGATGGGCAGGTCGGCCACGATTACCTCGACCAGTCCCCAGCGCGTCGGCAACGGCGCGGCCACCGGGATCACGGCGATCACCACGAAGGCCGGGAACAGCGAGATGATCGGTGCCAGGAAGAAGAGCCAGCGGCTCGCCCCGCCCGGGGTGTGTTCTTCCTTGACGAAGTTCTTTATGCCGTCGGCGATCGGTTGGAGGATTCCCCAAGGGCCGACCCGGTTCGGCCCGCTGCGGTCCTGGATCCAGGCGGCGATCTTGCGCTCCGCCAGCGTCACGCCCGCCACCACCGTCAGCCAGCCGACGAAGATTACCAGCACCTTCGCCGCGGCGGAGATCACAAAGGCTGTCGTCGATAGAGGACCCATCGTCTCCTCTAGTTCGCTGTCGCGCCCGACTCGGCGGCCGCCCAGACAGCCCCTCTCAGGCCGAGCTTCTCGTAGCTCAGTCCGGAAAAGGCGCTGAACTCATCGGCCAGCGCGGCAAAGGCCATCGCGGCCGAGGTGAACGGTCCGCCGCCTCCCAGCCGTGCCAGCACGACCGATCCGCTCATCCAGATCGGCCGGGCCAGGCCGGGCGGCCGGGTACCTTGAGTGAAACGCTGCACGCGTCCCTCGAAGTTGGTGAACGTGCCATCCATCTCGGCGAACGTCGGCGCCGGTAGCACGATATCCGCCCTGCGGGCGGCGGGGCTCAACACGGAGCCGACATAAACGAAGGGCGCCGAGCCGTCGGCAAAGTCGTCCGGCGCGTCCTCCAACCGCTCCTCGAGGACGAAGAGGACGCCTTTGTGACCTGCAACCGCTCCGTAGACGTCATCGACGCGCGCGAAGCCCAGCGCTTCGGCACCACAACCGTTCGCCGCCCGTTCCTCCCTCAGCGCCAGCTTCGGGAATCCCTTCAGCACCTGCTGCGGACCGCTGGGAACACGGAAATAACCGCCGTCGAAACCGACCTGATCCATCAGTTTGCGTACCACGTAAAGGCTCTCGTTGGAGGCGCCCGGGTCGACGATCGCCTTCGCGCCACCCTCGGCGCCCTGCAGAGCCTCCAGCGCCGCATCCAGGGCACGCGGCCAATCGACGGGAACCAGTCGGTCGCCTTGCCGCACCATCGGGACTTCGGCACGCACGCCCGCCCCCCAGCGCACGACTTCTCTACGGCCGTGATCGCACATCCAGTAAGAGTTGACCTCGGGGTTCAACCGCGGCTTGAGCCGAACGACGCGATTCTCCTTCGTACCGAGGGCGACGTTGCACCCCTGCGAGCAGGCCGGGCAGATGCTGGCCGTTTGGTCGAGGTCCCAGGAGCGCGCCTTGAACAGGAAGTCCTCGTTCACCAGTGCGCCGACGGGGCAAACGTCGACGATGTTCATCGAGAAGGGGTGCTCGAACAGCTCCTCGGTCATCGTGTCGATGTAGCCCAGGTGGCCGCGGTTGATCACCTGGAGCACCGACTCCTGCGCGATCTCGTCCATGAAGCGCACGCAGCGCGTGCAAAGGATACAGCGGTCGGCGAAGTAGACGATCTCCGGAGTCACGTGGTCGCGGCCGAGCACGACCTTCGCCTCCACGGCCCGCCGCTGCAGCTGGCCGGTCTCGTACGCATAGTCCTGCAACATGCACTGGCCCGCCGCATCGCAGATCGGGCAGTCGAGCGGGTGATTCAGCAGCAGGAACTCGATCACACCGCGGCGAGCCTTTCTTGCCTCGACGCAGTCGGTGCTGACGACCATGCCGTCCTGAACCTGCTGGACGCAGGCTGGGAGCGGCTTCGGTGCGCCCTCAACGTCTACGAGACACATTCGGCACTGGGCCGGCGCGCTCAACCCCGGGTGGTAACAGTACCGAGGGATGACTATGCCAAGCCGCTCGGCGGCATCGAGGATCGTCGTACCCTCGGGCACCGCGAGCT
>JASFTI010000319.1:0-4663 GCA_050053635.1 Gemmatimonadales bacterium | reverse complement strand
AGCCCAACGTCGACGACATAGTCTTCACTCGCGTCGCCGACGAGACGCTGCAGAAGTAGGAAGGATGGGACGACTGCGGAAATTCGCCCTTTGGGCAGGCGGCCTGTGCCTGGCCCTCGCGCTCATCGCGGCCATCTGGTTGAAGTTCGCTCTGGCGTTCGACGCGCCGCAGGAGTTTCTGCGACAGAAGGGCGAGCTGGCCGGGGTAGAGGTCGAGGCCGCCGACGGTGACACGCTCTACGAGGCCTTCAGCCTCAGGTTGGCCAGCAGTGCCGGTTACGCGGTACGCGGGCACCTGCGGGTCCCGCGTGCGCCCGGGCCCTGGCCGTCGCTGATCGTCATCGGCGGCACGAACACCGGCCGAATGGCCGCCGAGCTGATCAATCCGGAATCACCCTACGTGATACTCGGCCTCGACTATCCCTGGGAGGGGCCGACCCAGCTGACCTGGTGGCAGTTCCTGGTTCGTGTGCTCGCCGTGCGGCGCGCGATGCTGCTCACCCCCTCGGCGGTCATGCTGGCCGTCGATTACCTGGAGACGCGGCCCGAGGTCGACTCGACGGGGGTGGTCCTGGTGGGTGCGAGCTTCGGTGCCCAGTTGATTACCGTGGTAGGAGCGCTGGAGCAGCGGGCCGGTCCGGTCCTGGTAATCTACGGCGGCGGCGACTATAGAACCCTGCTGGAGGCGAACCTGAACCTGAGACCGCGCTGGCTCAGCTCGGCGCTGGCCCGGGCCGGCGCCTGGCTGCTCGATCCCATCGAGCCGCTGCACTACGCCCCGCAGGTCGCGCCGCGTCCCATGATCATCATCAACGGCTCGCTGGACACGCGGATCCCGCCGAGCTCGGTGGACACGCTGTTCGCCGCGGCGCGCCAGCCCAAGCAACTCATCTGGCTGGAGGAGGGGCACATCAGCTCCCGGGACCCGGCGCTGCTGGAGCGGGTGCTGGAGGCGGCGGTCGAGGCGGTCGAGGAGACGGGCGAAATCGTCCGGCCTTCCTAAATCGTTGGGATTTACACATATTAGAGCTTCGGCAGCAGCTTAATGCCTGTCCTCCCCCTACCCGTACGGGTTCTCGCGGGCCGTCCCTGATCCGGTCTGGCCGAGAGTTCCCTAATTCCAGATCACACGTCGACACTGGTACGCAAGCAACGCCAGAACCCCCGATGACGGAGCCAGCGACACGTGTCCTGCTGATCGAAGACGATCCCGGCACCACCCGGCTCGTGCAGGGGATGCTGAGCTCGGCGGACGGCGAGTTCGCCGTTGAGCACGCCAACTGTCTGTCCGCCGGCCTCACTCGCCTGGCCGCCGGTGGGGTCGACGTAGTTCTCCTCGACCTCGGGCTACCCGATAGCAGCGGGCTGATGACGTTCGACCGGGTCCACGCCGATGGCCCGGGCGTTCCGATCGTCGTGCTGGGCCACGGCGACGACGAGGCGCCGGCGATGGAGGCGGCGCGCCGCGGCGCCCAGGACTACATCGTCAAAGGCCGCATGGACGCCCACACCGTGGGTCGCACGGTCCGCTACGCCATCGAGCGTGCCCGGTCCGAGGCGGCGTTGAGCGAGAGCCAGCGCACCCTGGCGACGTTGATGGGTAACCTGCCGGGGATGGCCTACCGCTGCAGGATCAGCCATAACTGGTCGATGGAGTTCGTCAGCAGCGGCTGCTACGAGCTCACCGGGTACCAGCCCAGCGATCTGATCAACGACAAGCGGATCGCCTACGGGCAGTTGATCCATCCCGACGACTGGCGCGAGGGTTGGGATGAGGTCCAGTTGGCCCTGCAGGAGAACCGGCCCTTCCAGCTCACCTATCGGATCAGGACCGCCGCCGAGGAAGAGAAGTGGGTCTGGGAGCAGGGTGTCGGCGTGCGCGCGCCCGACGGCGAGATCGTTGCCCTCGAGGGGCTGGTTATCGACATCAGTGAGCGCCGGCGAGCGGAGCAGGCGAGCAAGCTACTGGCGACGGCGGTCGAGCAGGGCGCCGAAGCGATTATCATTACCGACCTCGACGGCACGATCCAGTACGTGAATCCGTCGTTCGAGCGGGTCACCGGCTATTCCCGCGAGGACGCCGTCGGCAAGACGGCGGCGATTCTGAAGAGCGGGAAACACGACGAGTCGTTCTACAGCGAGATGTGGGAGACCCTGGAACGTGGCGAAGTATGGACCGGGCATCTCATCAATCGTAAGAAGGACGGAACGCTCTACCGCCAGAACGCCACCATCTCGCCGGTCAGGGACGCCGCCGGCGCGATCGTCAGCTACGTGAGCGTGGCCCGCGACGTGACCCGCGAGCAAGAGCTCGAGGAACAGCTGCAGCAGTCGCAGAAGATGGAGGCGATCGGCCAGCTGGCCGGCGGCATCGCCCACGACTTCAACAACCTGCTGACGGCCATCCTCGGTAACAGCGAACTGCTGTTGAACAGGGTGGCGGCCGACGATCCGCGGCGGCTGGACCTGGAGGAGATCAGGCAGGCCGGGATGCGGGCGGCGGGACTGACGCGGCAGCTGTTGGCCTTCAGCCGTCGCCAGGTGCTGGAACCCGTGGTGCTCGACCTGACCGAGGTCGTCGCCAGCGTCAGCACGATGATCGTGCGCTTGATCGGCGAGCATGTCGAGCTGGCGACGAAGCTGTCTCCGGACCTCGGCCTGGTGAACGCCGATCCCGGTCAGATCGAGCAGGTGATCCTGAACCTGGCGGTGAACGCCCGCGACGCGATGCCGGACGGCGGCCGACTGCTGATCGAGACGGCGAACGCCGATCTCGACGCGGCATACGTCAGCACACACGCGCCGGTCGAGACGGGTGCGTACGTCATGCTCGCCGTCAGCGATACGGGGGCGGGGATGGACGAGGCGACGACGTCGCGGATATTCGAGCCCTTCTTTACCACGAAGGAGGCCGGCAAGGGCACGGGGCTCGGCCTGTCCACGGTGTACGGGATCGTCAAACAGAGCAACGGCTACATCTGGGTCTACAGCGAGCCGGATCACGGAACGACCTTCAAGGTGTACCTGCCGCGCGTCCAGGTGCCCGCGGACGAGCAGGGTGACGCGGCTGCGGCCCCCGGCGACGGTAGGTCGTCGATGAGAGGTTGGCACGAGACGGCCCTACTGGTCGAGGACGACCCGTCCGTCAGAGCGGTCGTCCGCCGGACGCTGCAGAGCAACGGCTACAACGTCGTCGAGGCGGGCAACGCCGGCGACGCCGTCCGCCTGGCCGAGCGGTACGGCGGCACGATCGACTTCATGATCACCGACCTGATCATGCCGGAGACGAGCGGCCGTGATCTCGCTCAGACGATCTCGGCCTTGCGGCCCGGTATCAAGGTGCTCTACATGTCCGGGTACAGCGACAACACCGTGCTGCAGCGCGGGATGGTCACTCAGGACATGGAGTTCATCGCCAAGCCTTTCACTCAGGAGAAGCTGTTGGAGAAGGTCCGGCAGGTTCTCGCCACCAGTAACGGAGATCCTCGAGGTTGAAGAAACGTTCCCTCGGCGCCGGGGCGCCGGCCGTCACGGCCGTCGGCTTCGGCGCGATGCCGCTTTCGATCAGCGAGCGACCCGACGAGGCGCAGGGCGTCAAGGTCATTCACGCGGCGCTCGACGCCGGCATGACGCTCATCGATACGGCCGACGTCTACTGCATCGACGACGATGACATCGGGCACAACGAACGTCTCGTCGCCAAAGCGCTGGCCGCCTGGTCGGGAGACCGCGACTCGATACTCGTCGCCAGCAAGGCCGGGCTCACTCGCCCCGGCGGCCGCTGGGAGAGGGACGGCCGCCCCGCCCGGATCAGGGCCGCCTGCGAGCGCTCGCTCGAGGCCCTCGGCGTCGATGCGATCGACCTCTACCAGTTCCACGCGCCGGACCCGGCCGTGCCGTTCGCCGACAGCGTCGGCGCCTTCGCCGAGTTGCAACAGGAGGGGAAGGTCCGCTGGGTGGGGCTCTCCAACGTCTCGGTCGCCGAGATCGAGGCGGCAGGGGGTATCGTCGAAGTGGCGTCGGTCCAGAATCGGTTCAACCCGTTCTTTCAGGAATCGCCTCATGACGGCGCACTTAAGTACTGTACCGACAACGGTATAGCCTATCTGGCCTACAGTCCCGTGGGAGGGGGTCGCCTCAACAAGAAGCTGCCCGATCACCCCGTCCTGCAGCCCATCGCCGCGGCCCACTCCGCCTCGCCGCACGCCGTCGTGCTAGCCTGGGCGCTGGCCCGCTCGCCCAACCTGATCGTGATACCGGGTGCGCGGACGGTGGAACACGTGCTCGACTCGGCGGGCAGCGCGGAGCTGGAGCTGAGTGCCGAGGAGTTGCGGGCGATCGACGAGGGCGAGTTCTCGACGGACTGAGCGCCCGGCGCCGGGCCCATCGCCGCGCCCTCCCTTCAGCGGTACCGGGTTCGAGTCCCCGCGCGTTGCTACCGAGATAGTGCGTCTGCATCTTTTGGCGGAGCCGGGTGCCCCGAACCCCACGTATCTTTCAAGCCGCAGGTCGCAGCCATGTCCCGTCTCGAGCGGCTCATCAGCGAAATTCACCGCCGGTCCCTCTGGCAGGTGCTGCTGATCTACGTCGGTGCGGCCTGGGCCTGCTTCGAGCTGATCGACGCCGTCACCTCGCGGCTGGGGCTGCCTGCCTGGCTGCCGGG
>JASFTI010000318.1:0-4682 GCA_050053635.1 Gemmatimonadales bacterium | reverse complement strand
TTCGAGGCGAGTTCCAGCACCCAGATTCTTGCGTTCTCGGGCGCCGCCAGAATCGAGAGCGGTAGGCCCACGAGGTTATTGAAGTTGCCCGGACTACCGTAGGCACCGCTCCCCAAAGCGGTCATCATAAGCTCGCGCGTCGTCGTCTTGCCGCTCGTTCCGGTTATCGCTACAACGATGGGATCCAGCGCCAATCGCCGGGCGGCAGCCAGCTGGCCCAGCGCTTCCAGCGAATCGTTGACGACGAACAGCTCGAAGTCGGCCGGGAGATCGTCTGGATGACGTTCGACCACCGCGCCGGCGGCTCCGGCTGCTGCCGCGGCGCCGACGAAATCTGCTCCATCGAATCGCTCACCACGCAGCGCGACAAACAGTTCGCCCGGACGGAGGTTACGCGTGTCGGTAGAGACACCCGCGTATGTGCGTCCGTCCTCCCCCTTTGACGGTAGGCCGAGAGCATCACGCACGCGTTCGCTCGTCCAGGCAAATCTCGGCATCATGAAAGTTCCCGGCCGTCGGCGAGCTGTTCCGCCACGATCGCCGCCTCATCCAACGGCCTCACCTCATCGCCGACGATCTGGTACTCCTCGTGTCCTTTGCCGGCCAGAAGTATCGTGTCGTCAGGGCCGGCGATCTGCAGTGCCCGGGCGATTGCAGCGCGGCGATCGACGACCGCTTCGTGGTCTGCCGAGCCAAGCCCCGGCAGGATGTCCGCGATGATCGCCTCGGGCTCCTCGCTCCTCGGGTTGTCCGAGGTGACTATGCTGTGGTCCGCGCCTGCAGCAGCCGCCCGTCCCATAAGCGGCCGCTTCCCGGGATCGCGATCGCCCCCACATCCGAAGACCACGATCAGCCGCATCCGCGTCAGCGGACGCAGGGCCGCCAGAGCACGGCGCAGGGCGTCGGGCGTGTGCGCGTAATCCCGCAACACCAGTGGCTGATCCGCCAAAACTTCCAACCGACCCGGCACGGGCGGCACATCGGATAGCGCTGCTCCAACCACCTCCGCCTCGAGACCGAAGACGCCTGCTACGGCTGCCGCGGCCAGCGCGTTCGATATGTTGAATTCGCCCAGCAGCGGGAGCTCGACTTCGACCTCTGCCTCGGGCACCACCAGGGTCCAGCGAGAGCCGGCGCGCCCCAGTTGGATGTCTCGGGCGGTGTACTCCGCGTCGCTCGCCGTGCCGAAGCGGACGACGCGACGTCGCGGTAGATCCGACCAGGCCGGTTCATCGGCGTTGACCACGAGCGTTCCATCGGGATGGACGAGGTCGGCCAGGTGCGCTTTCGCCGCTCTGTACTGGTCGAAGTCGGAGTGATAGTCGAGATGGTCGCGAGACAGGTTAGTGAATGCGGCGACCTCGAAGTTCACTCCGTCCACGCGACCCTGCGACAGCGCATGCGACGACACCTCGGCAACGACGCACTCGACTTTATCCTGTTCGAGTTCCACCAAACGGCTCGCGAACTCCACAGGCCCCGGTGTCGTCAACGTCGTCGACTCACGCACGCCGGAGGCGGTGACCACACCCAATGTGCCGATCGAGCCGCTGGCGAAGCGCCGTGCGAGGAGGTGGCGGATCAGGTGTACCGTTGTCGTCTTGCCGTTGGTGCCTGTCACACCGACGAGTCTCAGACGGGTGGCGGGCTCCCCAAAGACGACTTGCGCCGCGAGGGCCGCGGCGCGCCGACCGTCGCTGACGTGTATCTGCAGCAGGTCCAGTTCGGCACGCGGATTCTCGACGAGAGCCGCCACCGCCCCGGCCGCCTTTGCCTCTTTCAGGAAGTCGTGGCCGTCGTGTACGTAGCCGCGGATCGCGCAGTAGAGATCGCCGGGTCCGACTTGGCGGGAGTCGGCGCTAATCCCCCTGACGGCGAGATCAACCGTAGGGCCGGGTCCGTGCAGGAGCCCGGCCGCGTCGAGACGCGCGAGGACATCGGCGATCGGTATCACCCCGCTCCGGATTCGTTACCTGGTCGAACCGGTGGACTGCGCTCGCTGCCCGAAAGAACCACCCGCTCGCCCAATCGCAACATCGTTCCGACCGCTGGCTCGATCGACTCAACACGACCACCTCCACGCACGGCGACCCGCCAACCTGCGCGGTGCAGCCGGTGTGCGGCGGCACGCAACGACAGGCCTCTAACGTCGGGCACCTTGTCCGCGACCCGAAAGGCACTGCTCACGTTTTCATCGCGGGTCCTGAGCAGCGGCGTGTCGAGCGCGAAGACGTAAGGGCCACCGGTCGGCACCAGACCCGCTGATACTCCCGCCTGTTTGTCCGGAATTTCCGGCTCCCCCATTAGCGGCGGCGCCGACCAGTAGCTTCCTGCAAGCGCGGCACGCACGGCGGTGCGCATGACCGGGGCTGCGGTCGCGCCTCCGTAGTACGGCCCGCTCGGTTCGTCCACTTTCACCAAGATCACCAATTGCGGGTCGTCCGACGGTATGAGACCGACGAACGACGAAGTATATGAGTGCCCGTCGTAGCCCAACTCTTCATCGAAGCGCCAGGCGGTGCCGGTTTTGCCGGCGACACTCAGACCGCGGACACCGGCACTTCGACCGGTACCCTCGGCAACGGCATCGGCCAGCACCCGCCGCAGCGCGGAAGCGATCTCCTCCGACACGACGCGGCGGATGATCTCCGACTCCTCCCGCCAGCGCATCACCCCATCAGCAGACCGTGCCTCGCGCACGAGCCGCGGCCGCATGAGGACACCGCCGTTGGCTATGGCACCGTAAGCCATGACGAGCTGCAACGGTGTGACCGCGACCTCGTAGCCGATAGCCAGCGAAGCGCGGCTCTGCGCCGACCATTCCGAAGGGCGCCTTAGAAAACCGGGGGACTCGGAGGGATAGGTAAGACCGGTGGGTGTCCCAAAGCCGAAGTTGCGCAGGTAGCTGAATTGGACGCCCTTCGGAATGTTCTCGGCGAATATTGCCATCCCCACGTTGCTGGAGAGTGTAAGCGTCTGTGCAAGACTCAACCGACCGTGGGGCCTATCATCTCGGATCGTTCGACCGGCCGCTCGATACAGCCCTATACCCGTATCGACGCTATCGGAAAACTCGGCCAGCCCCTCTGCCAGCAGTGCAGCGACGGTGAATGGCTTGAGTGTCGAGCCGGCCTCGTAGGGATCCGTCGCCGCCGTCAGGTGCGGCTCCCGCCCACGCAGCTGCTGGCGCCGGCTGGCGGCGGCCAGAAGTTCACCGGTCTTGGGGTCGAGGATCAGCAGATCGCCACCGCTCGCATTGGACTCGGCTACCGCCTCATCGAGAACAGACTCGGCGAGCGCCTGCATCTCGGCGTCGATCGTCAAGTAGATGTCGTGACCGGGGGTCGGTGGAAGGACCTCTACTCTGAGCCAGGCGGACGAGGCGCCGTTCGCGTCCTTGCGCGAGAGGCCCAAACCGGGCTGGCCGGCAAGCAGCGAGTCGTAGCTGAGCTCCAGACCGCTCAGCCCGCGCCCGAGCTCGTTGACGCGGCCGATGATCTCGGCGCCCAGGTCACCACGCGGGTAGGAGCGACTGACGCGCGCCTCGGCGTGAAGCCCCCCGGGTAAGCGATCCTCCAGCTCATCCTTCTGGATCGCGGAATAGACACCCGGCAGCCGGAACCAACCCTCCTTACCCTCCGCCACCAGCTGCGCTTTCTGCGGATCGAGATCGACCATGCGGCGCAGCGTAACGGCGGCGGCCTGAGGATCACTAATCTCCTTCGGTGCTATGTAGAGCTCGTAGTCCGTTAGGCTGACCGCCAGCTCGCGCCCTTCCCGGTCGTAGATCGTTCCACGCGGCGCGGGGAGCGGATCCCGGTACTCATGCTGACTGATCGAGCGCGCTTGCCACCGCTCGCCTTCCAGCACCTGCAACTGGAACGCGCGAGCCAGCACCACGGCGCACGCCATCAGCAGGGACAGCTGTAGCATGCCGTGTCTCAGATGCCGGCGGCGAGCCTGTCGCGCTTCCGACCTCACAATGAGCCTCCCGACGGTACCGATGGCAGACCGCTCAGATCGAGATATACCAGCTCATCCTCGCTCGGCTGATGCAGTCCCAACGACTGCGCAGCGTGCACGATACGCGACCGACTGCGCAGGTATTCGACCCTTCGTCTCAGCTCGTTCTTCCGCACTACAGCAGTTTCCTGCTGATTATCGATCGCGCTGACCTGCTCGGCGATCACCCGGCCGCGGGCGCCGCGATGGACCGCAATGAACATCCCGGCCAAGAGGAGCATCGCCGATACGGCGGTGAGCATCCCTCGCAGCCTCATTCGCCTCGCTCCCAGGCACGCAGGCGCGCGCTCCGCGCCCGCGGATTGTCCTGTACTTCGACCGCCGACGGCCGCAGCGGTGAGCGGGTGAGCTCGCGACCGAGCGCTCGACCGCGACACCGGCAAACCGGGATCCCCGGCGGGCAGACACAATCGCGGCTCCAATCGCGGAAAGAGCGCTTCACCAGCCTGTCCTCGAGCGAGTGATACGCGATTACCACCATCCGGCCGTTGGGAGCGAGCAGATCTCGGAGAATCGGTAGCGCTCGCTGCAGCGAATCGAGCTCTCGGTTCACGGCGATGCGTAACGCCTGAAAGATCCGAGCGGCATCGGATGCGGCGACTGGTCTGCCCCAGACTTTCTCCATGACCTTCATCAGATCGTCGCTCGTCTCCAGCGAC
>JASFTI010000317.1:0-4687 GCA_050053635.1 Gemmatimonadales bacterium | reverse complement strand
CTTAACGCTGAACGAGCCCACGCGACGAGAGTCAACGGCCGCGTGGCGCCAGAGTGGGGTGCGCAGCATGAAATTCACGTCGAGCGCGAGCGTGCCCCGACGGCCCGACACGCCCGTGTACGAAAGGCGCCACTTCCCGCCCGCGTGATCGGAGGGGATGCGCCTGACCTGGATGCCGAGCCGGCCACAGACCGCCTCGATCGCCTGTTCCAACTTCGGGCGATCAGAGCGCATGGCATCGAGTTCATTCGTGCCGACGTAGTTCAGATCGATATCCACTGACAGGCGAGGGACCTCGAACACGAACAGGTTCAACGCGGTTCCGCCCTTGAGGACGATACGAGGCTTGAGGAAGGGGTGGCTTCGCAGCGACTCCAGTAGCTCCAAGAGGCGGATGACCTTCTCGAGCGGATCCTTCTGGAATCCGGATTCAGCCGCCTCCTTCGCCAGCTGCGCCTCGGTCAGCATCAGGCAACCTCCTCCCATCCGCGCTCGAGCACGCGTTCCGGCACCACCAGGTTCCAGTCGGCCACCAGCCTCCCCGATTCACGCGAGCTGTCGAAATAGCGGGGCTGGGCCGGCGCATGGGCCCGCAAGGTATCCAGGTGACGGTCCTCGACCATCAGCGGCTGCCGGTGCTGCTCGAGGAAAAAGCCGAGCCGCGCCATGGTAAGCGCCGATCCGAGCTTGAGGGCGTACTCGATCACGGCATCGAGGTCGAAGAACTCGACCATCTCCAGCGAGCGCCAGATCTCCTCCCAGCCACCGCATTTGTCCGGCGCATCGAGCACATCGACCAGGGTGCGCTCCAGCGTCGCGACGCGTACGACTCCGCCAGTGTGGCGTGTCTCAGCGATGCCCCCGCCGAGCTCGGGCCTGTTCCGGACCGCCACCGGTGCTTGAACAGGCACGAACTCCAGGCCGCGGAAGTACAACGGTCGAGCCCGCAGGCGCGTCAGGTAGTGGAATCGCTGCCAGACAGAGTACGCCTTACCATGGAACTGCAGCGCGGCATGGTAGGCAACCGCGGCATCGTCCGTGAGCTTCGTTGTCACCAGATACGGATCTACCGCCGCATGGTCGGGATCGACGCCGTGGGGAACGGTCGCGTAGAGCCCCCGCCGGATGCGGAGCAGATTCCCGGCGGCCACATGCTGCCTGAGAGACGTCGCGCTCGTCAGCCGGCTGCGCTCACCCTTCGACGCATGAGCTGCGACGAACTCATCGTAGGTGAAGACGGGGTGAGCCGCGAAGAAGTCGGTCGGTTTCATTTACTTGCCGTCCTGCGCATTAACCGGTATATAAAATACCTGTGTCTGCGCGCTATGGCAAGTCACTTGCCCAATCGCGCGGTTTTGGGTAGAAGTGCTACCTATTACTGCGCATCTCAGCAAGTCGGACGCGAGACTGGACGTTCAACGTCCATTAGTACCTATTCCGTTAGTACTATCGCGGCCTGGTGACAAATATTCCCCGCACGGTGATGGCTAACTCGCTAGGCTTACGCGTCATTTATATATCAAGTATTATTTGATGTATGAATGACGCAGGGCCACGCCGGCAACGGCTCTTTCGCATCGCCTCCGAACAGGCCGGCCACTTCACCGCCGCTCAGGCGCTGGTCTGCGGATACAGCCGCGCCCTGATCTCGCACCACACGAAGACGGGGCGGTTCGTGCGGGTGCACAGAGGTGTGTACCGACTGCGCGACTATCCCAGCGCGCCGCGGGGCCACGTGGTGGCGGCCTGGCTGGCGGCGGGCGCCGAAGTGGCGGTGATATCCCACGAGAGCGCCCTCGAGCTGCTCGACCTCTCCGACGTCATACCCGATTCCGTCCACATAACCCTCCCGCGCCGCCGGCGCTGGTACCGACCCCCTCCGGGCGTCACCCTGCACACGACGGATCGGCCGCCTGCCGAGGACGAGATCGTCCGGCGGCTGGGGATGCGGGTGACCGGTCCGGCCCGGTCGATCCTCGACGCCGCGGAGTGGGGCACCGAGCCGGGTCAGATCGAGAAGGCCGTGCGAGATGCCGTTGATCGGGCGATGACGACGGCGAGCGAGCTTCGGGAGGCGGCGGGTGCCCGGCCCGCCCGGGTCCGCCGGCTCGTGGAGCGTGCTCTTGAGGGGAGCGGGGGACTGGGCGACTAGTCCCGAATTCCGGAATTCCCAATGACCACGCTATCGGCGTAGATCTGGTCGCCGAACTCCGAGTCGTCGTCGTTCGCCGCATTCCCGACGAGATGGAAGATAACGTCCCCGGCGTCTTCTGTCGGCGCCCACCACTCCACCGTCCACTGTGCGTGCCCGGGCATCTCCAGCCGCGAGCCGGCCTCGGTGTGCTGAGCGTACTGCACCGCCGGGTCGGCCGTCTCGACGATCGTGGCGCGGTCGTCCACCGCCGCCAGCCGCCCGGCCTGCGAGGGCGCGTCGTCGCTCCCCCGGTCTCGGCGCCGTGCCGCCAGCTGGAACCCGGCCCGCCGCACGTCGGGCTGGTTGAGTGACACCGTCAGAGTGTAGCGCGCCCCCGGCTCGTAGGTCTTGGGCAGGCCGGCCAGCCGCAGCGTCCCGGGACCGCCGTTCAGCGGCAGATCTCCGTGACAGGCGTGGCAGGTCGGCTGGCCGAAGCCGCCGCTGTGGCCCGGCGGCGGCCCGTCGGAATAGGTGCGCGCCGCCGTGGCCAGCGGCAACGTTGCGGCGGCCAGCGCCGCTGCGCCGAGCGCGCTGCAGAGAGCCGCGAGCGGCCTACGGAATCCGCGCCCGCCCGATCGTGTTGGCATCGGTGCCGAACCAGATGACGCGTTCCGGCTCGTGGAAGAACATGTGCCGCACGCTGCCGCCGCCGCTCTCGATCTCGGTGAGGGTCGTGAATTCCAGGGTCGCCGGGTCGAAGCTCACCATGCGGTTCGGGTTCGGGCCCGTCTCCACGAACCACAGCCGGTCGCGGTCGTCCACCGCCATAGCGTAGGGCCGGGACTCCGAGCCGCCGGGCGTCGCCCACTCGTAGACCTGGCGCGTTTCCCGATCCAGCCGGCCCAGCCGACCGCCGGCGTAATCCACGTACCAGATCGCACCGTCGCCCGTCAGCGCCAGCCGCCGCGGCCGCGCCTCCTGGCGCGGCAGCTCGATCTCCTGCAGCTCGAACGTCGCCGGGTCCACCGTCGCGATCTTGTAGCTGCCGAAGAGCGCGATCCAGGGCCGGTCGCTCTCGTCGACGACGATCCCGTAGGGCCGCGCCCGCGGCGTCGGCACCGGGACCAACCGCACCGCGCCGCTCGCCGTCTCGAGCTTGCCGACGAAGTTGCCGCCCTGGACGGTGAACCAGATGTCGCCTTCGCTGTCGAAGACCAGGGTGTGCGGGTCGCGGGCCGCCGTATCCGGCATCGCGTACTTGGTGATGGCGCCCGTCGCCGGATCGAGCTTCCCGATATGCGCCGCGCGGTTACCCGCGTACCAGACTTGGCCGCCTTGGTCGACGATCAGGTTGTGCGGGCCGGTACCCGGTTCCAGGTCGTAGCGCTGGAACTCGCCGGTGGCGGGCTCGAGATAGGCCGCGTAGTCCGACCGCTGGCCGACGAACCACACGCGGCCCTCGGGACCGACGTACGGGTCGCGCGGCCGGCTCGCCTCCCAGGGCACGGGCCACTCGGTGATCTCGATCGTGTCGGTCGCTTTCGGGACGGCTCCCAGGACGAGAGCCGCCAGCACGAGGAGGATTGGGGCTTTCATCGCTGTACTCCGTGGTTGGGGCTTAACGAGTCTGTTACAGCAATTCTGAATTCAAGTGTTCAAGTATTCAATTAGTCAAGTAGTCCTGGATTGACGAACTCCCCGATTCCCATCAATACGGCATCTCCTCGTCTTCCAGCCCGAAGTGATGCCCCAACTCGTGGATCACCGTCTCTTTTACCTCCCGCACCACCTCGCGCCGACTCTCACACGCCCGCAGGATCGGCCCCATATAGATGTCGATCTTGTCCGGCACCCCCGTGTACTCGACCCCGCGGTCGGAGAGCGGCGTGCCCGTGTAGAGCCCGAACAGCTCGTCTTCCAGCTCGTGCGTGTCGAACCCTAGCTCGCGCAGCACGTCGGGGTTGGGCTCGTCCTCCACCACGACCGCCACGTTGTCCAGCTTCACGGCGAACTCGCCGGGCAGCTCGTCCAGCGCCTCCCGGACCAGCGCCTCGAAGTCCTTTCGGTCGATATTGATCATGGCCATAAGCTCCGCGACCATTGACATTGGTCAAGGGGGCTGGGTAGGCTTTGCGGCGCGGCCCTGTAGCTCAGTCGGATAGAGCGGCGGTTTCCTAAACCGAAGGTCGGGGGTTCGAGTCCCTCCAGGGCCACTGGTGGCCCTACACCGCAAACGGTCAGAACGGCTCGGTGAGGGAAGGTCGGGGGTGGTTCGCGCGCTGCGCGCGCTCACCGCTTCGCGACGAGTCCCTCCAGGGCCATCGTTCACCGCGGCGAGCGTCTCGCTGCGGGTCACGATCGGCGGTCGGGCACGGCGGGACCCCCTCGCTTCATGTCGCGCGGCTCGATTGCGGGAAGGCGGCTGCGCCGCCCCCGCGCTCCAAATGTCCGCTCGGCGGTCCCGCCGTGCCCTCCCTCTCGCGGGCCGGGTTACACTTGGACGACCGCCGCGGCTCACATACGTGATGTGGAGTTCCCGGAGGCACTAATGGC
>JASFTI010000316.1:0-4690 GCA_050053635.1 Gemmatimonadales bacterium | reverse complement strand
GTTTGCAGAAAGTGCGACGCAGGGTCGATGTTGCCATTGTCCGATTACGGACGCGACGGCGCGCCCATCATGTACAAGGCCTGGGTGTGCAGCAACCCGGATTGCGGCTACAACATCCGCATCGATAACGGCGAGATAAGCTTCGGCCGTCAGATCCAGCAATCTTTCAAATAGCCGGACCACGAGTCTGGTGATTCGATGAGCGACCTCTTCGGCGTCGAACGGCTGCCGCTCCCGCGAGCCCACGAGATGGCCGAGATCGATCGGCGGGCCCGCGAGGAGCACGACGTCCCCGAACGCCTGCTGATGGAGAGCGCCGCCCGCGCCATCGCTCAGTGCCTCCAGCACTTCTACCCCGAGGGCAGAGTCGCTGCCGCCGTCGGCAGCGGTCACAACGGCGGCGACGCCTTCATCGCGCTCCGTGTGCTACGCAGTTGGGGTCGAGAGGTCCTTGCGGTCCAGGCCGGCAGCCAGCCGCCCGACCCGGCCCTCGCTCACCGCTGGGATGTGCCCGTCCTCCCGGCCGAGAAGGCCGCCAGCGCCTTCAGCTCCGCCGCGATCATCGTCGACGGCGTGCTCGGCACCGGCACGACGGGCAAGCCCCACGATCAGGCCGCCAGGATGATCGACGCGATGAACGCCAGCAGCGCCATCCGCGTCGCCGTCGACGGGCCTTCGGGGATGGACTTCAGCACCGGCGCCGTGCCCGGCGCCTGCGTCTACGCCGACCTGACCGTAACGCTGGGCTTTCCGAAGCTCGGCCTGCTCTTCCAGCCGGCGCGCGGACGCTGCGGCCGCATCGTCGTCGCCGAGATCGGCTTCCAGCCGGTGCGCGACGACGAGGTCTCCGCCTGCGTCATCACCCCCGGCTGGGCTCAGGCGCACCTGCCGCGTCGGGCGCCCGACGCCCATAAGGGTGACGCCGGCTACCTGCTGATCGCCGCCGGTCGCAAGGGGATGGCCGGCGCCGGTGTACTGGCAGCGCGTGGCGCTCTGGCGATGGGCGCCGGCATCGTGAAGATTGCCTCCGACGACGCCAACCGTGAGATCTACCAGGCCTCGGTGCCCGAGGCGATCTTCGTCGACATCGACGACCCCCCGGCGCTGGCCGAGGCCGGCGAGTGGGCCCACGCGCTCGTCGTGGGCTGCGGGTTCGGACAGGACACGGTCGCCGCTACGCGCCTCGAGCGCGTCCTCGAATCGACCGGCGCGCTGCCCACCCTCATCGACGCCGACGGGCTTAACATCCTCGCCGGCCGGCCCGGCGACCTGACCGAGCTGGGCAAGTCGCGCCCCACCGCCATCACGCCGCACCCTGGCGAGATGGCCCGCTTGCTGGGACTGCCGACCGCCGAGGCGCGTGCCGATCCCGTCGCCGTGGCCAGCGCCGCCGCCCGCCAACTGCGCGCCGCCGTCCTCCACAAAGGCGCGCCCTCCGTCGTCGCCCTGAGCCACGAGCCCGTCCTCGTCACCTCGGCGCACTCGTCGGCCGCCGCCTCCGGCGGTTCCGGCGACGTCCTCTCCGGCGCCTGCGGCGCCATGCTCGCCGCCCGCATGCCCCGCCGCGAGGCGCTCGCCGTCGCGCTCTACTACTGCGGCCGCGCCGCTCAGCTGGGGCCGCCCATGGGTCGCAGCTCGTTGGAGCTCGTCGATAGCCTGCCCCTGGCGCTGGAGAACCCCGGCGCCGGCACACCGCCCCTCCCCTTCCTACTCTTCGACCAGCCGCCTCCACGGTGACCTCCGTCCCGCTTGGCCCGGGCGCCGAGTTCGACATCATCCGCAGGATCCTGAAGGATGCCGCGCCGCCGGGGCCCGAGGTCGCGCTGGCTTGGGGCGACGACTGTGCGCTGCTCCGCGGCGAGGACTACCGCTACCTGGCGGTCACCGTCGATCTCACCGTCGAGAACGCCCATTTCCTCCTCGACTGGGGTACGCCGGAGCTGGTAGGCGGCCGCGCCGTTCGTGCCTCGGTCTCCGACCTGGCGGCGATGGCCGCCGAGCCGCTGGGCGTGCTCATGGCGCTCAACGTGCCCGCCGAGGCCGAGCCCCGGTTGGCCGAGCGGGTGGGCGCCGGCTGCCTGAGAGCTGCCACGACACTGGGCGCGCCGTTGATCGGCGGCGACCTCTCCCGCGGCGGTAGCGCCCTCGCCCTCGACGTCGCGGCGTTGGGCCTCGTCGAGCGGCCGCTCTTGAGGAGCGGCGCTCGGCCCGGCGACGAGCTCTGGGTGACCGGGCAGCTCGGCGCGGCGGCGGCCGCCGTCGGCGCCTGGAAGACGGGCGAAGCGGTGCCCGAGGAGTGGTCCGAGCGCTTCTGGCGCCCCGAGCCGCGGCTCGTCGAGGCACGCTGGCTGGCCGATCGCGGCGCGTCGGCGGGGATCGATCTCTCAGACGGGCTGGCCGCCGACGCCGGCCACATCGCGGCGGCGTCGGAAGCGCGGGTCGAGATCGACTGGGAGGCGGTCCCCGCAGCCGCCGGCGTCGAGTCGGAGCTCGCCTTAAACGGCGGCGAAGACTACGAATTGCTCGTAGCCGCCCCCGATGGCATATTTGGCGCGGAGCAAGTCTCCGAATTCGAGCGGACATTCGGCATCCCCCTGACCCGCGTTGGCCGAGCCGTGAGTGGCGTCGGCGTGCGGGTTTTTCGTGATGGGAAACAGGTCACGCTCGATTCGTCGGGCCACGACCATTTCCGGGCTGGATAGCGCGCTGTGATTCGATCTATCTGCGTAACGATCGTCGCCCTCTCGCTGCTGCTGACACTCGGCAGCGTCGGTGTGGTGGGCGCCTACCTGCGGATGCCCAGCGGCTATTACCAGTGGATCTACCGCGTCTTCAGCCGGGCGGTGCTCTGGGCCGGCCGCACGCCGGTGACCGTCACCGGCCTGGAGCACATCGACCGCGATAACCCGCAGGTCATCGCTTCGAACCACCAGTCGATGTGGGACATCTGGGCGCTGGCCGCCAACATCCCGGTCCGCTACCACTTCGTCGCCAAGAAGGAGCTTCGCAAGATCCCCATCTTCGGGCGCGCCGTCGTCGCCGGCGGCAACGTCTTCATCGATCGCGGTAACTGGCCGTCCGCCGTCGAGTCCCTCAAGATCGCCGGGCGCCGGCTCAAGCAAGAGGGCAGTACCGCCGTCGTCTTCCCCGAAGGCACCCGCTCGCTGACCGGCGACATGCAGAGGTTCAAGAAGGGGCCCTTCATCATGGCGATCGAGGCGGGCGTCCCCATCGTGCCCGTCGTCGTCGATGGAACTTTCGAGATACTACCCAAACGTGGATTTCGTCTGTGCCCGCAGCCCGTCACCGTTCGCTTCGGCGAGCCCGTCGACGCGTCGCTCTACACCCACGACGACCGCGACGCGCTCATCGCTCGCGTCCACGCTCAGATGGCCGAGATGCTCGGCCGCCTCCGAGCGCCCGAGGGCTACAGCGGGCCGAAACGGCTCACCGAGCAAGTCGCATGAGCGAATGACATGGCCGAGATAGCGAAGGTAGGCGCGCGTGAGATCCTCGATTCGCGGGGCAACCCGACGATCGAGGCGGACGTCATCCTCAAGAACGGTATCGTCGGCCGCGCCGCCGTGCCTAGCGGCGCCTCCACCGGCGAGCACGAGGCCATCGAGCTGCGCGACGGTGACGAACGCCGCTTCCGCGGTAAGGGGGTCCTCACCGCCGTACGGAACGTCGAGGAGGTCATCGGGCCCGCCATTAAAGGCCTCGACCCCGTCGACCAGGTCGGCCTCGATCGCACCCTCATCGAACTCGACGGCACGCCCAACAAGGCGAAGCTCGGCGCCAACGCCATACTTGCCGTCTCGCTGGCCAGCGCCCGCGCCGCCGCCGAGCACTTGCAACTGCCACTCTATCGCTACCTCGGCGGTCCGCTCTCTCGAGTTCTGCCCGTCCCCCAGATGAACATCCTGAACGGCGGCGTCCACGCCAGCAACAACGTCGATATCCAGGAGTTCATGATCATGCCCATCGGCGCGAACCGCTTCAGCACCGCGCTGCGCTGGGGCGCCGAGGTGTTCCAGGCTCTCAAGGAGCTGCTCAAGGAGCGTGGGCTGTCGGTGTCGGTGGGCGATGAGGGCGGCTTCGCGCCCGACCTGGATTCGAACGAGCAGGCGATCGAGTACGTGCTCGCCGCGATCCAGCGCGCCGGCTACGAGCCCGGCGCCCAGATCGTCCTCGCCCTCGACGTCGCCGCCTCCGAGCTGGGCCGCGAAGGCTCCTACACCATCGGCGAGGACGAAGGCCTCAACGCCAGCCAGCTCACCCAGATGTACAAGTCCTGGTGCGAGCGCTACCCGATCCGCTCCATCGAGGACGGCCTCGGCGAAGATGATTGGGACGGCTGGAAAGAGCTCACCGGCTGGTTGGGCGCCCAGGTCCAGCTGGTCGGCGACGATATATTCGTCACCAACACCGAGCGGCTGCTCCGCGGCATCGCTGCCGACGTCGCCAACTCGATCTTGATTAAGGTCAACCAGATCGGCACGCTCACCGAAACGCTTAAGGCGATCGAGTTGGCCCGGACCGCCGGTTACACGGCCGTCATCTCACACCGCTCCGGCGAGACCGAGGATACATTCATCGCCGACCTGGCCGTGGCCACCGCCGTCGGCCAGATCAAGACCGGCAGTCTTTCGCGCTCCGACCGCACCGCGAAGTACAACCGGTTGTTGCG
>JASFTI010000315.1:0-4718 GCA_050053635.1 Gemmatimonadales bacterium | reverse complement strand
TGTGGCGCGCGCCGGTATGCCGAGGGGGTCGGTGCGCCTGCTGCCGGCCGGTGGGGTTGGTGTGGCGCCGGAATTCTTCCTCTCGAAGGAGGAGGCGAAGCGGCTGCGACGCGCGACACGAGAACGCCTCGGTCTCGGGGCGGACGACCGGGTGATCGTCTACGTCGGGCGGACGGCTGTGGCGAAGGGTATGGGCATCCTGGCTCGAGCGTTCGCCCGCCTAGCGTCTGAAGAGGACGCGGTGCGGCTTCTGGTGGTAGGTGGTGCCCTGGAAGGCGAGAGGGGGGTCTACTCGAAGGGGCGGTTCCTCGCTGAGGTAGGTGAGCCGGCCAGCGATCGGGTTTTGTGGGAAGGTTTCAAAGATCGTGTGCCTCCCTTCATCGCGGCGGCGGATGTCCTCGTTCTGCCTTCGCTACGCGAAGGCTTCGGGATGACGCTCGCAGAGGCTGCGGCGCTGGGCCGACCAGTTGTGGCTACAGAGACGCGGGGCGCCCGCGCCGTAGTCGAGCCCGGTGTTACGGGACTACTCGTACCGGTGGACGATGCGGATGCCTTGGCGGAGGCGCTGACTCGACTTCTGCGGGACGAGGCGGCGGCATCCCGTATGGGCGCGGCGGCGCGAGCGCGGGCGGCCGAGCGATACACGAGGGAAAATGTCTTAGCTGAGTATCTCGAGGTGTACGAGGCGATGGAGGGGACGGCGCGGTAATGGATAGGGAAGCCAGAGTGGGACCGACCCGGATCGTCTACGTTGTGGACAACCTCAGCTTCCGCGGCGGTGAGCGCACCTTCCTGCAGTTGGCCATGGGGCTGCCGCGCAGCCGCTACGAGTTGGCCGTTGCCTGCTCACCGGGTGGTGTTTTCGTCGAGCGGTTGCAGGATCTGGGTGTGGCGGTGATCGCCGCTGAGATGCGGAAGCGACGGCGTCTGGATACCGTGCTCGGGTTGGCCCGCGAGTTCAGACGGCGCCGGCCACACATCGTGCACACGCAGGGTCGCGGTGATCCGTTCGGTCGCATCGCCGCGCGGTTAGCCAGGGTGCCGGCAGTGGTGTCGACGACGGCGATGATCTCGACCCGGTACGATGTGGAGGAGCGGTGGCGGCGCATGTTGTATCGGGCGATCGACTTCACGACGGACCGTCTCGTGGATCGCTACATCGTCGTTAACCATGCGTCGATCGATGCGCTGGCCGAGCGTCACGGGGTGCCGCGCTCGCGGGTCGTCGTAATACCCAACGGAATCGAATTGGCACGCTACGGTCCCGGCGGAGCACGAGGCGGCGCTTGGCGCGAGCGGTTGGGCGTACCGGACGACGCGGTCCTTATTGGCGGCGTCGGTCGGCTCACCGCACAGAAGGGCTTCGATGACCTGATTCGGGCGTTCGCCGCCATCGACAGGCCGGACGTCTGGTTGGTGATCGCCGGCGATGGTCCGGACTGGGAGGAGCTGCGGGAGATGGCCCGGATGTTCGATGTGTCACCGCGGGTTCTGATGCCTGGTTTCGTGGAGGACGTTCCCGGCCTGCTGGCCGATCTCGACCTGTTCGTGCTCTCCTCGCGACAGGAAGGGCATCCGATGGTGATGCTGGAAGCGATGGCGACGGGCCTTCCTATCGTGGCTACGGATATCCCCGGGGTCGGTGACACGATAACGGACGGTGTAGAAGGCCGCTTGGTACCGCCGGGCGACCTGGCTGCGCTGGCGAATACCATCGTCGTGCTGATAGACGATCCGGCCGCCGCCGCCCGCCTCGGTCGCAACGCTCGCAAGCGAATCGAGCGCGACTACACCGCCGAGCGGATGGTGCGGCGAACCGAGGTCCTCTACGAGGGCCTGCTCGCGGAAAAGGATCTCAGAGTGTAACTTAGAGTTGTCCGCCGTCCGCCCCCGCCCCGCCCTGCACCCGAATCCAATGCTTGGCTGGCAGCAAATCATCAAGCGAGGTCTCGACATCACGCTCGGCGTGCTGGGTCTGGTGGTTCTCGCCGTGCCGTTCATGCTCATCGCGCTGGCCATCAAATGTGACTCCCGCGGACCCGTATTCTTCCGCCACACGCGCGTAGGTAGGGACGGCGAGCGCTTCGTGCCGCTCAAATTCCGAACGATGGTCGAAGGGGCGATCGGCCAGGGGTTGGGCACGACGGTGTCCGAGGATGATACGCGCCTGACGCGGGTGGGCGCCTTTCTGCGGCGCTGGGCGCTGGATGAGCTGCCGCAGTTGTGGAACGTGCTGAGGGGAGAGATGAGTCTGGTCGGACCGCGTCCCACTTTCGCCTACCAGGTCGAGCGCTACGACGAGTTCCAGCGTCGGCGGCTCGAGGTGCGACCCGGCATCACCGGTTGGGCGCAGATCAACGGAAGAAACGCAATAAGCTGGTCGGAACGGATCGAGCTGGACCTCTGGTACGTGGACCACGCAACGCTCTGGCTCGACGTCACGATTCTGCTGAGGACGTTGTGGCTCGCCTTCGTGGTTCGCGGCGATATCTACGGCCCGGCAGGCGTGAACCAGGATTTTCGCTGAGCGATGAGTCAACTCGGCCCGGTTGTGATCTACGGCGCAGGCGGCCACGGCAAGGTCGTCCTCGATGCACTCGAGCGTGCCGGTCGACATATCGCCGGCTTCGTCGATGACGATCCTGGTCGCAGCGGCGGCGAGCACTGTGGTCATTCGGTGGTCGAGGCGCCCGGCGAATGGGGGCCAGGGCGGCGGCCGGAGTTCGTCGTGGCGATAGGGGATGCCGGTGACCGCCAGCGGGCCTGCGGCAGAGTCGAGCAGCTGGGCTACGATTTGGTCACTGTGGTCCACCCCGCGGCGGCCGTCGCCGCCGATGTCAGGGTTGGCCCCGGCTCGATGATCCTCGCCGGCGCCGCGATCAACCCGGGTGTCCGCGTCGGCCGCGGGGTCATCATCAACACCGGCGCCGTAGTGGATCACGATTGCGCGATCGCTGACTTCGCGCACATCGCCCCGGGAGCCTGCCTGGCGGGGAATGTGAGCGTCGGCGAGCGGTCGCTGATCGGTATCGGCGCCACAGTCATGCCAGGAATTACGATCGCCGCGGACGCGCTCGTCGCGGCGGGCGCTGTCGTCGTCGCCGATGTCGGTGAAGGCGTTACTGTGGCCGGAGTCCCGGCCAAGCCGCTCGGCCGCAGCGATGTGGCCGAGGCCGGAGGACGAGGTTGACCGTGCGTATCCCGCTCTCACGGCCCGACATCGGCGACACGGAGCAGGCGGCGGTTCGCGACGTGCTCGCCAGTGGGCGGCTAAGCCTCGGGAGTCAGATCGAAGCGTTCGAGACGGCGCTGGCACGGGCGGCCGGTACTAAACATGCCGTGGCGACCTCGAGCGGCACGGGAGCGCTACACCTCGCGGTACGGGCATTGGGGCTCGCTGCCGGTGACGAGGTCATCACTACACCGTTCAGCTTCGTCGCATCGGCCAACTGCTTGCTGTTCGAGGGTTGTAGACCGGTCTTCGTGGATGTGGAAGAGGACACGCTCAACATCGACCCCGAACTGGTGCGTCGAGCTGTTGGCAAGCGAACGCGTGCGATTCTAGGCGTCGACGTCTTCGGCCACCCCGCCGACTGGGACGCGCTTCGTGCCATCGCTGACCAGTTCGGCCTGCTGCTCATCGAAGATTCGGCGGAGGCCCTGGGCAGCAGCTACCGGGGTCGGCGGGCCGGCAGCCTGGGCGACGTCGGTGTCTTCGGCTTCTATCCCAACAAACAGATCACCACGGGTGAGGGCGGTGCGCTGGTCACCGATAACGATGCGGCCGCGCGGCTGTGCGCCAGCCTGCGCAATCACGGTCGCGAGTCGGACGGTGACGAATGGATCGAGCACAAGCGGTTGGGCTACAACTACAGGCTCTCCGAGCTCGCCTGTGCCCTGGGTCTGGTACAGCTGGAGCGGCTCGAGGCGATGGCGGAACGCCGCGCTCGCGTCGCTGCTTTGTATGACGACCGACTGGCGGGGATTGACGCGTTACGCAGGCCGACTGCGCGCCATGATGTCGTTCTCAGCTGGTTCGCTTATGTAGTACGGCTCGGCGGGCGCTATACGCGTAAGAGGCGCGATCGTGTGATTGCCGAACTTCGCAGACGAGGGATCGGCTGCCGTAACTACTTTCCACCAATCCATCTGCAGCCGATCTACCGTGAGCGCTACGGCTACAGGCCGGGTGATTTCCCAGTCAGCGAAACGGCTGCCGAGCGAACGGTCGCACTGCCGTTCTTCAGCGGAATGAGCGAAGCGGAAGTGGACGAGGTGGTGGAGCAGTTGGGTAGCATGCTCTGAGGTGAGAATGAAACCGACAAACTACCTGAAGCCACTGCTGATCGATGTGTTTTCGGCGTTCTTATGTTACGTAGCCGCCTACGTGATCCGTGTGCCCGATCTGCTCGGCGTCTACGCGTCTACGATCGCCAGGACGGCTTTCCCGGTCGCGGTCGTCTGCGGCATCAGCTTCTACGCCACGGGGCTGTACCGCTCGCTGCCGAAGTATGCGAGCCTCGACACGCTGATCGCCGTCGCCCGGGCCGCCACGGTGGGCGTGGCGCTCGCCGCCTTGCTGGTCTTCCTCTTCTGGCGCGGTGAAAGCGTGCCCCGCAGTGTCTTCATCATCCAGTGGATGCTGATGATCCTCGTCCTCGGCGGGCTGCGGCTGTGGCCGCGGCTGCGCAGTTATCCGCTGATCCCGCTGCGCGCCG
>JASFTI010000314.1:0-4718 GCA_050053635.1 Gemmatimonadales bacterium | reverse complement strand
CGACGCGGGCCGCCGGCAGATGCTGGAGGCGCTGGGTAAGATCGCTGACTATGCGCACGACCTTTTCGGCGATCCGCCGTACGAGCGCTACACCACGCTCGTCTACCTATACGAAGGTGAACCAACGGGCGGCGGCGGCCTGGAGCACTCGAACTCGCACCTCGACATCGGTCCCGCGATGGTGCTGCAGAGCGAGCAAGCGATCCGCGAATGGACCTACGGGCTCTTCTCGCACGAGTACTATCACGCCTGGAACGTGAAGCGGATCCGCCCGGTCGAGATGTGGCCCTACGACTACGAAGACGAGCAGTACACACCGCTCCTCTGGGTTTCAGAGGGGTTCACCAGCTACTACGGTCCGCTGATCCTGGTGCGGACCGGGCTGACCAGCGAGACCGGGTTCTGGGATTCGATGCAGGGCAACGTCAGCGGTGTCGAGAGTCAGCCTTACCAGGCGTCGGTGGAAGACGTGAGCCTGAGCACCTGGATCAATCCGATCCCGATCAGCGGCGGCTACTACTATAGCAAAGGTTCGCTGATCGGCCTGCTGCTCGACATCAAGATCCGTGACGCCACCGACAACCGGCACAGTCTGGACGACGTGATGCGCCGGCTATGGAACGACCACTACGAGCGCGGCCGCGGCTTCACCACCGAGGATCTCCTGCGTTATGTGGGCGACTACATCGGCCGAAACGAGATGGAGCGGTTCTATCGCGACCACATCGACGGCCGCGTGGCGCTACCCTACGCCGAGGTCCTGGCGCTGGCCGGGATGAGCCTCGCAGTGGACACGATCGTCGAGCCGTTGCTGGGGATCTACACGGACTACAGCGACGAAGAGCGCGTGCTGGTGGGCGGCACGGTGCCGGGCAGCTCGGCGATCGAGGCAGGCCTCCAGGAGGGTGACCAGCTACTTCGCGTCGGCCACGTCGATGTAGAGGGTCAAGGCTGGGCCCCGCGCTTCCGCGAGATCTACGCCGACTCCACCGGCGTGCCGTTCACCGTCGAGTTCCTGCGGGACGGCGAACGGATGACAGGTGACGCCCACATAGCCACACGCACGCGGTTCGAGTATCGGATCAGACCGCTGGCGGACGTGAGCGAGCGTCAGCTGGAGATCCGGCGTGGTATAGTCGAGGGCGTGACGCGCTGACTGCACGCGGACGGCAATGGACCCGCGCCGGGCCTTCCTACCCGCGAAGTCGGGGATCGAAAACGAAGCGCTCTTTGTGCGGGATGGAGAGGCATCGGGCGTCCGGGTGCTCGGGGTCAATCAGGATGTTCAGCTCCCGCGGTACGACCACGGAAGGGACGGCGAGTGCGAGGCTTCGCTTTTCCGCCAGCCAGCGGTCACCTAAGCCCCTAGTGACGGCCCGGCTCCAGCCCGATCGCTCCACAGCCTCCAGGCTTCGCCGGTCCAGCGGGCGCACGAGCTCAACGTCGAGCTCGATGCCGTAGACCGTCGTGTCGTCCGGCAGGTTTCGCGCGGAGAGATGAACCAGGAGCTCGAGGGCGGCCAGCGACAGGTGCTCGGAGCAATACACCATCGCCCGGCCCGGTGAGTTCCAGCGACCTCCAGACCGGCGCGCGCCCTCACCCGAGAGCGGCGCGTAAGCCCGTTTCGCCAGGCGCCAGACCAGCAAGCGGCTCAGGTGTAAACGCCATGGGCGATGCGGAGCAGGATATTCTCCACCAGCCCCGCACCGCTCGCCGTCCTCAGCAAGTCGAGCGGGGCGTCGCCGCCGAGCGATACGTTCGGCTCCCTCATCCAGTCCTTCGCCTTCTGCCGATCGCCGAACACGTGGAAGGCCAGGGCGTAGACGTCGGCGGCGCGGGCGATGCGATCCGATTGCTCCGATGACAGCCGGCCCCGCTTGCGCTGGCGGCTCCGGGTGCGCCGCGGAATGACGCGGTCCATCTCGTTCTCCGAGAGGCCCGCAACCTCCATGAGATGATCAATGGCCGCGGCGGGCAGGCCTTCCTCCACCCGCTGCACGTACTCGAGTTCGGACCTCGCCCGCTCGCCGATGAGCGGGGCGCCTCGCAGGCCGCCAGCCTGGGCCGGGTAGGTCGCCTCTCTCTTTGGCCTCGCCATCCTGGTCTCCTGTCTCGGCGGATGGCCACAATATATTGGCCATGCGCCTAAGCTGCAAGCGCGCCGCCGCCAGGCGCTTCGACGCTCCCGGCTGAGCGAACCCCTAGGACCCGCCCATCTGGCTGGCGAACAGATAGCCGAGCGCCGCGACCGCGGCGGTGAGCACCGTGCCCCAGACCATGTCGACGACGGCGACCAGTGCTGGGAAGCCGCGCAGCGTCGCCAGGTTGGTGAGATCGTAGGCGGCGTAGGCGACGAGCCCGAGGAAGCCACCCAGCAGCAGCGCCCGCACCAGCGAGCCGCGCTCCACGGCGGGCAGCACGGCGAAGACGACCACACCGGCCACGAAGATGAGGTAGAAGACTCCGGCGGCGGACCAGCGGACGTCGGGGCTGAGCAGGTGGCCGAGCTGCTGACGGTAGAAGCCACGGGCGACGACACCCAACCAGGCGAAGTCGAGGATCAGGAACGCCACCAGCGAGACGACGTAGGTCTGGATGTACAGCATGCTTTTCATGACGACTCCCCCAGTGCCGGGCAGTCCGATCCGCGGAGCGCGTATGAAGCGCCCCGCACGGCCACGTTCGACCGCGCGGGGCGGCGATTCTCAGCGGGCTTGTGACCGCCGGTGGCTGGCCTCAGCTCAGCGTCTCGCCGGCGGTATCGGCACCTCCACCGGTTCGCCCGGGTCCGGCCGGATGCCCAGCTCGTCCAGCCGCCGGTAGAGGGCCGGCAGCTCATCCTCGATGATGGCGTTCAGCCGCTCGATCAGCCCTGGCGCCTCGTCCCACGCCTCGTCCAGCTGGCGGAGCTGGTCCTCCGTTGGCCGACGGCTCGACCCCTCGATCCGGAAGTAAAGCCGGCGGACATCACGGTTCACATCGCCCAGCTCGTCGTCGAGCGTGTCGGCCCGCGCCACTAGCGAGTCCAGATCCGTGACCAGATCCTCCGGCACGTCGTCGCGCCCGTCCACCAACTTCTTCACGTCCGCCAGCTGCTCGTCCAGCGTGTCGATCCGCTGATTCGCCAGGTAGAGGGGCTCGGCCAGCCCGTAGACGGAGCGGGCCGCATCCCAGCGCGCCTCCAGCTCGGCCCGGTCGACCACGACCCGGGGGTCCCAGGCGACCTCGAGCTCGTCGCTCCCCGTCGTGCCGCCGACCTCCAACCGAACGGTGTAGGTACCGGGCATTACCCGAAGGCCGCGTGGCGCGCCGAACCACCCACGCCGTTCTTCCTCCGGCGGCTCGTAGGGCGGATCGGTCCGCAGGTCCCAGACGACCTGGTGCAGCCCCCGCGTGCCCGGGCCCTCCAGCTCGCGGACGACCTCACCCTCGGCGTCCAGGATCGTGACGGTGATCGTCGGCTCCTCCTCTTCTTCTCCTCTACCCTGACCACGGCCCTGCCCGGCGCCGTCGTCCCCGTCCGTCTCGGCTTCGGCCACCGTGGTCGCCGCGACGTCGTGGCCCAGCCAGTAGCGGATCACGGCGCCGCGCTCCGGGTTCGTGCCGGCAAAGGCGCCCGCCGGCCGCGGCTCCCAGCTCGTGAGGTTCCGGACCACGGCGTCGCTCACCTCGAACAGGTGCAGGGGCCCAGCCAGTAGCTCGTCGGTCACGGCACTTAGCGGCGCCAGGTCGTCGAGGATCCAGACGCTGCGGCCGTGGGTGCCCAGGATTAGGTCGTCGTCGCGCGGGTGCACGATGATGTCGTCCACCGGGACGGTCGGCAGGTTCGCCATCCGACTCCAGCGGCGCCCGCGGTCCGTCGTCACGTAGACGCCGACCTCGTTACCGACAAACAGCAGGTCGGGGTCGGCGGGATGCTCGGCGACCGAGTTCACCGACCAGGCCGGCAGCCCTTCCGTGATCCGGCGCCAGCGCCGCCCATAGTCGTCGCTCACGTATACGTAGGCCGCGTAGTCGTCGTTGGTGTGGCCGTCGAAGCTCGCGTAGACCCGGCCGACCGCGTGCTGCGACGCCACGACCCGGCTCACGTAGGTGCCGCGCGGAAGGTCGGGAACCCGCTCCACCACGTTCGTCCAGTTCGTGCCGCCGTCCCGGGTGACCTGCAAGTTGCCGTCGTCCGTGCCCACATAGAGCACTGCCGGGTCTAGCGGCGATTCGGCGATCGTCGTCGCGTTGCCGAACGACGAGATCCCGTCGTTCCTCGACAGGATCGAGTCGGAAGCCAGCTTCACACCCATGATCGTCAGGCTGTCCCGCTCGACCCGTCGCGTGAGGTCGGGGCTCACCTGGACCCACGAGTGCCCGCGGTCCGGCGACTTGAACAGCAGGTTCGAGCCGTAGTAGACGACGGAGGGGTCGTGGTGTGAGAGCAGCAGCGGCGAGTTCCAGTTGAACCGCAGCTCCGCATCCTCCTCCGACTCGAACTGCGCCTCGTATTCCGGCTTCGGCTCCGGCCGGATCGCCTGTCCCTCGTGCCCCGCCAGGTCGATGCGGCTCAGGTAGCCGTTCTGCGACTCGGCGAACAGGATCGACGGGTCGGTCGGATCGATCCGGGCGTAGAAGCCGTCGCCGCCGTTCACCTCGCCCCAGCGGGCGTTCAGGATGCCGTTCGTGGTGAACGTCTCGTTCGGCCCGCACCAGGTGCCGTTGTCCTGCAG
>JASFTI010000313.1:0-4742 GCA_050053635.1 Gemmatimonadales bacterium | reverse complement strand
GACCCGCAGAATGTGCCGGCCAGCCTGCGCCACCTGACGCCGCTGGCCGAGAAGTGGGGGATCGGCGACGACGTCATCCGGCTCGACTGCGTCGACGCCGCCAGCGAGGCGGAGCGCCAGGAGCTACGTGACGCGCTGGCCGAGCCGCACGACGAGATCACGGCCTGGCTCGACTCGTTCGGTAACCGGCCGATGTCCGACGAGGCCGCCGCCTTCATGTACATGCAGCTCGCCCTCGCCGAGATGGGTGTCTGAGCCCTCAGCGCCGGGCGCGAACCATATAGGAGGGAAAGTTCGATGCGAACTCACGCGATGCTTCTCTGCACCCCAGCCGTGATCTGGCTGGCGGCCTGCACGCCGCGGCCCGACCCGACGCTGGAGGCGAACAAGGAGCTCTTCCGCCAGTACGTCGAGGCGTACAACGCCAAGGACATCGACCGTCTCGATGCGCTGATGACGGCCGACTTCGCGCGCCACTCGCAGGCTGCAAGCGAGGTCAACAGCCTCGAGGAGTTCAAAGCCGACCTCAGGCAAGGAGCCGAGGCGTTCCCCGATGCCCGCATGGAAATCAACATGCTGGTCGCCGAAGACGACAAGATCGCCGGATACCTGACGTGGACCGGCACGCAGCAGGGCGACTGGGGGCCCTTCCCCGCCACCGGCGAGACGGCCGAGCTCAAGTTCTTCTACCTGTTCCGTGTCGAGGACGGAAAGCTGGCCGAGATGTGGACCGAGTGGGACAACGTCGGCTTCCTGACGCAGCTCGGTCACTTCGCACCGCCCGAAGGGACGTAGGAGCCGGCAAGGCAAAGGAGGTTCACATGTTCGCAGGGAAGCCGCTGTCCGCGGTTCTGGCCGTCGCCCTCGTTGCCGCGTCCTGTCAACCGCCGGCGCAACAGCCAAGCGCGCTGTCCGACGAGGACGTGGCCGCGATCAGGGCGCAGATGGATGGGTTCGTAGATGCCGTGCTGGCCGACGATTGGGCCGCGGCCTCCGAGATCTACGCCGAGGACGCCGTGCTGATGATGCCAGAGGCGCCGGTCATGCAAGGCCGTGAGACCTGGCGTGAGTGGGCGATGTCCTTCAACGCCACGGTAACGGAGTACAACATCGAGATCGACGAGATCGACGGTCGCGCCGATCTCGCCTTCGTCCGCGGCAGGTTCTCCGAGACCCTCGTGTTCGAGGGAGCGGCCGAGCCGGTCTCGGGCGCCGGCAAGTTCCTATCGATATGGCGCAGGGGTCCCGACGGTTCGTGGCTCATCGCGCTGGAGGCCTGGAACTCGGACGAGCCACCGGCCGAGGCCGACCCAGAGCCCGAGACATAGGTGTGCCATGGCCAAGCCATGACTCGTAATCTTGAGCTAGGCGTGCACTACGTCCGACTGTACCAATGGCCGCGTGTGGATCAATCATGAGAATTCTCTGCTTTGCAGTCCTGCTCGCCGTGGCCTGTGGAGAGCCGGCGCAGCGCCCCGAATGGACGCTGTGGGTCCAGGCAAACCATCAGCCCATCCGCTCGCTCACCGACGACGACGATTTCTCGGACCTCGCCTTCCTGGAGCCCACGCTGCGCGGCCGCCGGATCGTGCAGTTAGGCGAAAACGGGCACGGGGTCGCCGAGTTCTCGCTACTAAAGGTCAGGCTGATCAAGTATCTGCACGCCGAGCTGGGCTACGAGGTCGTCGCCTTCGAGAGCGGGCTCTACGAGTGTCAGTGGGCCAATCAGCTGGTAGGGAGGCTGGGCGCCGCGACGGTGATGCGCAACTGCCTCTTCGGTATCTGGCACACCGAGGAGGTGCTCTCCCTCTTCGACTACATCTCCGAAGCTCGGAGCAGCGACCGGCCGCTGCAGCTGGCCGGCTTCGACGTCATCAATTCGGGCTCGGGTTGGCACCAGCGGCCCGAGTTCTTCCGCGACCTGATCGAGCCCTTCGACCCCGATTACGCGGCGCACGCGTTCGGCCTCGACTCGCTCTTCCTCCACCGCGCCATCACTATAGAAGACCGCGAGTACATCGAAAGCCATGAGGCGGAGCTCGTGGCCGACTTCGAGGCGCTGGCCGCGTTCCTCACCGAGCACCGCGACGAGATCGCAGGCGCCGCGCGAACCGATCCCGCGCGAGTCGAGTTCGCCGCACAGGTCGCCCGCTCCGCGGCCGCTTTCATCAGGCAGGGGGCCGCCGACGTCCGCGACCACACCTCACCCGAAGCGAGCGAGATCCGCGACCGGGGGATGGCGGACAACCTCGAGTTCATAGCCGAGCGGCTCTACCCCGGGAAGAAGATCATCGTCTGGGCCCACAACGCTCACGTGCGGCACGACGGGCTCGCCGTGCAACCGTATCCGGCCAGAACGATGGGCAGCTGGCTGGCCGAGCGGCGCGGCGAGGAGCTGTACACGATCGGGCTCTACATGTACCGGGGACACGCGGCGCGCAACTATAGCAGCGTTTACGAAGTCGCCCGCATCCCGGCGGGCAGCCTGGAATCGATGCTCTCGAAGGCGGATGCGCCCTGGCACTTCCTCGATTTGTCTGGCGCCCAGCTCGAGCCCGGCGCCTCGTGGATGTTCACGCCGAGCGTCGCCATGCTGGATGGCAGTCGTAGGGAGACGTTGGTCCCACGTGACCAGTACGACGGGATCGTGTTCATCGACTCGGTGTCGCCGCCCCATTACCGTTAGCGCGCCGGCACTACGTAAGATCAGTGGCACGGGAGGCTCCATGTTCACCAAGAAAAACGCCGGGCTGGCCCTACTCTGGATCGGCATCGTCTACATGGTAGTGATGGGCTGGCTGGCGAGCTGGTGGTTCGCGGCCACGTTCAGGGACCTGACGTTGGCGGAGATCCGCGAGACCGCCTGGGCGTTGAACCGTCCCCTGTTCTGGTTGTGGGCCTTTGCGGTTCCGCTCGGTTCGCTATTGACCGGTGTAGGTCTCTTGTTAGGCGCCGGGTCGAAGAGCTCCTACATCTGGTTCTTCGTGATCGTGCTGGTCGTCCCGCTGGGGCTGACGCCGTTCCTGCCCACCGACACGCACTACCCACCGGCGTTCGGGGTGATCGGCGGCGTGATCCTGGCTCTCTTCATCCTGACCGTCTGGTTCTGGGCGAAGAGCCGGGCGAATCTCGAGGGTGCAGCCAGGCAGGCCGCCGATCTACGACTCACCGGCTACGTCTGGTTGATCATCTCCATGTGGTACCTGTGCGGAGTAGTCGGGGCTAGGTACCTCACCGGACTCGAGCAGCTCAACCCTGGCAGCCCGGTCCCGGCGATCGTCTACCTCGCACTCGCCTGGCTGTTTCTCTTCCTCGCCCAGTACAGGGAGGCGAAGCCGGCGGGCGCGAGCGGCTCGGTCTAAGCGATGCACGTTAGCGTTAATCTCGAGAGGGGAACGCGGATCGCCCTCTGCATCGCGGCGCTGGCGGTCGCCTCGGCGTGCGGGGGTGACGCCCCCGGTAGTCGACAGATCTTCCGTGGCCTCGCCGTACACGGCCACGAGGTGCGCTCGTTCCGGCTGTGCGGGTCGGAAGAAGCGTTGTGGGCGATCGACCCGCAGGGTGTCCTCTGGGAGATCCATAACGAGCTCGTACCACGCAGCGAACCCTACGAAGAAGTGTTCGCCGTGGTCACTGGACAGGTGGGGCCGCCGCCGGCCGAGGGCTTCGGAGCGGAATATCCCGGGCGAATCGAGGTCGACGAGGTGCTCTACGTCGCCTGGGAGGGGTTCGGCTGCGATACGGACCTGAGCGGGTTCGACTACCGGGCGTACGGGAACGAGCCGTTCTGGAACGCCGAGGTCTCGTCCGGAGGGTTACGACTGAACCGGCTGGGTAGCGAGAGCCAGACATGGCCCGCAGTCCAAGAGCACACGATAGAGAACGGTGTCCGCTACGAGGGCGACGGTCCAGCGATCGCGCTGACACTAGTCCGCGAGCCGTGCCGCGACTCGATGTCGGGCGCCTACTTCGGCATGAGCGCGCGACTCGTGCTGGGCGCAGAAGAGCTGCGAGGCTGCGCGCTCCCGGGGCCACCCTGAAGCCGGTGGCACAGAACGGCAGTGGCCAAGCAGCACGGAGGTGTACGATGCTACGCTGTTATGCATTCGCGGGATCCGTCCTTCTCGCGACCCTCGGCCTCGCTCCCCTACCCGCTTACGCGCAAAGCCCAGAATTTGGCGGCCGATTGGGTCTGGCCGTAACGACGCTCGCAGGCGACGGCGATGCGGATTCGAAGCTCGGCCTCAGCGTCGGGGGCTTCGCCGGGTACCGGCTTGGCGAGCGCGTGACGATCTACGGCGAGCTGTCGTTCATAAGGAAAGGATTCACGCGCGGCGGGGGGGTCTTCTTCAGCGACGCCGGCGAAGGGCTCATCCAAGAAACCGTGGTGGACTTTAAGCCTGTGCATCTCGACTACCTGGAGTTGCAGGTCCCGGTCGCCCTCGAATTCCCGACGGGCGGAAGGTTGCGGCCACGGCTGTACGCGGGGCCCAGCCTGGCACTCGAGCTCCGCTGCGGCGCGGGCCTAGCGGTACGGAACACAGTATTCACTGTGGGGGGCGCGCTGATCGGCAGCGAGGAGATAGAGGTCACAGGCGGCTGTCTCGACCAGCAATACGTCATCTGGGAAGGTCCGCTCTTCAGAGAGACCAAGACGATCGACGTCGGTATTCTGTTCGGCGGTGGCCTGGACATCGGAATCGCCAGCGGCGCGCTGACGGTTGACGTGCGCTACAACCTCG
>JASFTI010000312.1:0-4744 GCA_050053635.1 Gemmatimonadales bacterium | reverse complement strand
GGAGCTGCGCGAGCGACTCGCGGAGCTCGAATTGCCGGAGGAGGCGCGGGAGGAAGTCGACCGCGAGCTCCGGCGGCTCGAGCGAGTGAACCGTGAGTCGGCGGAGGCTCAGGTGATTCGCACGTATCTGGAGTGGATCGCCGATCTGCCGTGGAACGAGCGGTCGGAGGACCAGCTCGACATCGAGGAGGCTCGCAAGATCCTCGATGAGGACCACTACGGTCTCAACGAAGTGAAGGAACGGATCCTCGAATTCCTCGCCGTCGGCAAGATGCGCAGGGAGCAGGCCGAGGATGAGAAGGCGAAGGCGATGGCGATGGCCAGTGGCCCGATTCTCCTCTTCCTCGGGCCGCCGGGCACCGGTAAGACGTCGGTCGCCAAGTCCATCGCCCGGGCGCTGGGCCGCGAGTACGTCCGCGTCTCGCTGGGCGGCGCCCGCGACGAAGCGGACATCCGCGGCCACCGCCGTACCTATGTCGGCGCCATGCCGGGCCGCGTCATCCAGGGGATGAAGCGCGCCGGCACCAAGAACCCGGTCTTCCTACTCGACGAGGTCGACAAGCTGGGCGTCTCGTTCCAAGGCGACCCATCCTCAGCGCTCCTCGAGGTCCTCGACCCCGCCCAGAACAACAGCTTCACCGACCACTATCTGGGCGTCGGCTTCGACCTCTCCGAGGTGCTGTTCATCTGCACCGCCAACTTCGGTCACCAGATCCCGGCGCCGCTGTACGACCGCATGGAGTCCACCGATTTCAGCGGCTACACCGAGCTCGAGAAACTCGAGATCGCCAAGCGCTACCTGTTGCCGCGGCAGCGCGAAGAGGCCGGGCTGCGTGAGAATCAGCTCGCCGTCTCGGACGAGGCGCTGCTCGCGGTCATCAACGAGTGGACGCGCGAGGCGGGCGTGCGCCAGCTCGAGCGCGAGCTCGGCAGCCTGTCCCGCAAGGCGACCCGCGGGATCGCCGAGGGCAAAAGCGAGACGATAGCGGTCGATCGCGACAACCTGCGCGAGCTGTTGGGCAAGCCGAAGAGGCATCCCGAGAAGATGCTCCCCGAGCCACAGGTCGGCGTCGCCACCGGCATGACGTACACCCAGGTGGGCGGCGATATCATCTTCGTCGAGGCCAGCGTCTTCCCGGGCAAGGGCCAGCTGGTGCTCACCGGCCAGCTGGGCGAGGTGATGAAGGAGAGCGCCCGCGCTGGGCTCACCTTCGCCACCACGCACCACAAGCAGCTGGGCATCCCGCAGGAGCGCTTCAGGGACGTCGATGTCCACGTGCACGTCCCGGCCGGCGCCGTGCCCAAGGAAGGCCCGTCGGCGGGGATCACCATGGCCACCGCACTGGTCAGCGCACTCTCCGATTTCCCGGTACGCAACGACCTGGCGATGACCGGCGAGCTCACTCTCACCGGCCGCGTGCTGCCGATCGGCGGTGTCAAGGAGAAAGTCCTCGGCGCCTGCCGCGCCGGTATCTCCGAGATCGTGCTGCCGAAGGAGAACGAGCCCGACCTCGAAGACATCCCCGAGGAGGTCAACTGCAAGCTCAAGTTCCACCTGGTCGAAACGCTCGACGATGTTCTGATCGTCGCGCTCGAAGGAGTGAGGGTGGAGGACGGCAGGCTGGTGTTCGAGAAGCCGCCGGCCGGGACGCCGGGCGCCGATGTCCTCGTCACCCACGATGAGGGAGAGAGCATTGGGCAGCCTGATGTTGTGAACTAGTCCTCCGTGACTACTTGACTACTTGAATAATTGACCGTCCGAATGAAGAATGGCCGCGAGGGCAATCCAGCGGCCATTCTTAATTCGAGTAGTCGAACTGTTCAATTATTCAAATGGTCCTGGATTGCCGAATTCCCAACAACCATTCCCATCAAAACACCGACACGTTCAGATAGCGCCCCGGGTTCTCCCGGATATCCCGGGTCAGCTGCGCGGCGTTCTGGGCCGCGGCACGCAGGTCCTCGTACAGGCCCGGATCGTTCACCATAAGCCCCAGCGTGCCTTCACCGCGGTCGATCTTGTCGGCCACCGAGCGGAGTGATTCGGCCGACCCGCGCAGCGATTCCGCCGTCTGCGATGCGCTTGCCGCCAGCTCGCGCAGCTCAGCGACCAGCTCTTCGATCTCGGCGCCCTCCAACGTGCCGCGCAGCGTCTCGGCCGTCGTGCGCAGGCTCTGGCTCAGGGCTGCGAACTCGTCGCTGCTCTCGCTGACCAACTGCTCGAGGCCACGGACCGTGCCCGGCAGTGCGGCGACGCCGCCGTGGACTTGGTCGATGGTCGAGTCGGCGAGCAGCCGGTCGATCTTGAGCAGCAGGGCCTCGGCCTGTTCGCCGAGGTCCCCCGCCAGATCCATCAGCGAGGGCGCCCGCCCGAAGCCGAGCGTGTCGCCACTGCTCGCCATGGCCTCCGACGTACCGGGTTCCAGCGCCACGACGACGTCGCCGAACACGCCGACCGCCTGGAGGAGGGCTCGGGAATCCTCGGGGATCCGCAGATCGCGATGCAGCCAGAGCTGCACGACGATCCGGTCGGCAGCCTCCAGTCGGACCGAGCGGACGACACCCACCTCGACGCCGGACATGTGCACGCGGTCGCCACGCTCCAGGCCGCCGGCGTGCTCGAGGATCACTCTGACGGTATAGCCGCGCTCGCCCAGCGGCTGCCCCGTGAGCCAGAAGTAGCCCCAACCGAGGATGATGGCGCAGACGATCGCCAGCAGTCCGATCCAGATCTCCGCCTTCTGTCTCCTGCTTCGCCGAGCCACGATCGTCTCCCCCTAGGCCGCGTGAATGGTCTCTACCGACGGGCTGACGAAGCGCCGCACGATGGGATCGTCGCTCTCGCGGAACTGGTCGACCGGCCCCTTGAACCGGATCTTTCCGTCGTACAGCAGTGCGATGCGGTCCGCTACTAGGAAGGCGTTTTCCAAATCGTGGGTGACTATGATGCTGGTGACGCCGATCTCTTGGCGCAGGTGGTCGATCAGGTTGGTGATGATGAATGCGTTCTCGGGATCGAGTCCGGTGGTCGGCTCGTCGTACAGCAGGTAGCTCTGGTGGCCGGCGAAGGCGCGAGCGATGGCCACCCGCTTCTGCATTCCTCCGGACAGCTCGATCGGATAGAGCTCGGCGACCGATGGGTGCAGATTCACCAGGTGCAGGCACTCGGCCACACGCTCCTCGCACTCCTTCTTCTTGAGGTGGTACCCATCGACATCCATCCCCAGCTGTATGTTCTCGCCGACCGACAGCGAGTCGAACAGTGCGGCCCCTTGGAACACGTAGCCGACGCGCTGCCGCACTCGATTCAACTCACGCCGGTTGGCGTCCGTGATCGACACGCCGTCGACGACCACGTCGCCTTCGTCCGGCTCGATCAGTCCGACGATGTGCTTGAGCAAAACGCTCTTGCCCGTGCCGGACGGCCCGAAGAGGGCGAGCGTTCCGCCCTCCCGGACGCTGAACGACACGTCGTCCAGGACAACGTTGTCCCCGAAACTCTTGCTGAGCCCAATGATCTCGATCATTCGCGATCCTCGTTCATCCGAACGCTTTCAACAACCTGGCCAGAACGGCGTCCCAGAACATGATGGCCACCGTCCCGGAGACAACCACGGAAGTCGTCGTCCTGCCGACGCCCTCCGCGCCGCCGGTCGCTCGCAGCCCGACGTAACAACCGATGAAGGTGATCGTCGCCCCGAACACGGCGGCCTTGATCAGCCCGAACCACAACGCGAAGTCGTGGAAGTACGTACGCACGCCGTAGACGAACTCGGCGCTGGTGATCGGCAGGGTCAACAGGGCGCCGAACCAGCCCGAGGCGATTCCGACGAAATCGGCCAGTACGACCAGCGGTGGAAGCATCAGTGTACCGGCGAGCACGCGAGGTACGACCAGCTGCTCGACGGGATCCCGGCCCACCGCCCGTAGCGCGTCCACCTGCTCGGTGACGACCATCGTGCCCAGCTCGGCCCCGATCCGGGCGCCGATCCGGCCCACCAGCACCAGGGCCGTGACCAGAGGGCCCAGCTCGGTCAGCACGCTGGCGGCGACCACGCTACCGATCACCCAGATCGGGACGGTGCCGGTGAACTGGTATCCGCTCTGCTGCGAGGTCACGGCGCCCGCCAGCGCTGCTACAAGAACAACCACCGGGATGCTGCCGATCCCCATGTCGTACATCTGGGTCATCAGCGCCCGGTAGTAGCGACGTGGCCGTGCCAGCGCGACCAGCGTGTGAAAAGTCAGCAGCGTGAGGCCCGCCGAGTGGCGGAGGACGGAGATGACGCTAGCACCGACCGCCGCCGGGATGCGAGCGATGAGTTTGGGGTTCTCTTCCGGCTGCCGTCCGTCGTTGTCGGTCATGCGGAGAACAGGAAATTGCGGCGTTTCGGGGCCCAAGGAGCGTATGAGTATATACAATAGGAGTGGGCGTGCCTAGGCCTGACGCGGTTTCTGGGCGGTCCGCCGCCTGACGAACTCGTCCACAAAGGCATCGGGCGCCAGCCGCGAGCCGGTGGCGCTCTCCAGGACGGTCTGCCAGTGCCGGCCGGCGCCGTGCTCGAAGATGCGCTCGCGCAGGAAAGCACCCAACTCTTGGCACTCGACGAAGCCGTGCACCGGGGTATCGGGCGCGAGCGCGTCGCGGAACGTCGCACCGATCTGTGAAGCGATCAGCTCGCCCAGCAGGTAGTTGTGGTAGTAGACGGGTGCGACGGTGAGGTGGATCTTCGCCGCCCAGTCC
>JASFTI010000311.1:0-4755 GCA_050053635.1 Gemmatimonadales bacterium | reverse complement strand
CAAATCAAGGCGACGCCAACGGAATGGAGCAGCAAACCCAGGCCAACCAGGGCTCCGAAAACACCCGTGAGCATCGGGTTGCGAACCCACGCGTATGGCCCGCTCACGATCAGCTCATCGGGCGGATTCAACGGCACCGGTGTTCCCCGCGCCTTCAGGAAGCGAGCGACGCACCAACCGCACAGCGATGCGCCTGCGGTGAGGAAGAGAACGCCGACCACCGGGCCAACTATGCCTGGCACGAGCGCAGGGAGTCCCAACCAACGGTCCGTGTAGAGGCCGCCGACGATCACGACCGCGAGTGTGCTTCCGAAGATCAGCAGTCCGAGCGGCGTCAAGAGTTCCCGCCGGCGCTTCGGACCCGTTGCCACGGAATGGAAGTAATCGACGAGGCTCACAATTCCCACCCCCAATAAGCGCGCCCGTTCACTTCATTGCGGGCTGGATGGATGGTCGGCCAACAAACCGCTGGAATACCGTCCCTACTCACAACCTCAGGAGGAAAAAATCCCGCCTTTCTCAGGTCCGGTGCAGCCAATGGTTAGGCCGGTTGAGTGTCGTTCCTCCGCCTTTCAACGTTCTTCCGAGCCTTACCTACTTCCGCGGCTGCGAGTTCGATCCCAAGAGAGCTCATGATCTCTTCGTAAATCTCGCTGACCTTGCCCTCGGCGTCCTGTTCGGAAATCAACTCTACCGATGCCATGTTCTCCTCTTATTCGTCTTTATGTTTCGAGATCGCTAAGGGCCATTCGCTACTCCCCTCCACCGACCACGGCTGCCGCAGGTGTCGGCTCGCGAAAGAAGCGACGCTTCGCCCACAGCGACACCTGGACGAGGCCGATCATCACCGGCACCTCGACCAGCGGGCCGATTACCGTCGCGAACGCCGGCTGCGACGCGATCCCGAACACAGCGATGGCTACCGCTATAGCCAATTCGAAGTCGTTGCTAGCGGCGGTCAGCGCCACGGTCGTCGTTTCAGGATATCCACCCCGCAGCAACCGCGCGCCGAAGAACGTGATCAGGAACATCGCAACGAAGTAGATCGTCAACGGAATCGCGATCCGGACCACGTCGTATGGCAATTGGACGATCAGCTCGCCTTTGAGGGAGAACATCACCACGACCGTGAACAACAAAGCCGCCAACGTGATCGGGCTGATGCGCGGGATGAACACGCGCTCGTACCACTCCCTGCCCTTCAGCTTGAGCAACGTGAACCGGCTGATCAGACCAGCGAGGAACGGGATGCCCAGGTAGATGAAAACGGTTCGCGCAATCTCGCCCACACTTACATGCATCTCCGCTCCCTGAAATCCGAATAACGGCGGCAGCAGCGTGATGAAGACCCAAGCGTAGAACCCGTAGAACAGCACCTGGAAGACGGCGTTGGCCGCTACCAGACCTGCCGCCAAATCGTGGTCGCCTTCCGCCAGGTCGTTCCACACCAGCACCATGGCGATGCAGCGCGCGAGGCCGACCAGGATCAGGCCGACAGCGTAGCCCGGCATGTCGCGAAGCAGCAGCACGGCGAGCAGGAACATCACCAGCGGCCCGATCACCCAATTCTGGAACAGCGACAGCGCCAGGATGCGCTTATGCCTCAGCACGACCCAGAACTTCTCGTAGCGGACCTTGGCGAGCGGCGGGTACATCATCAGGATCAAGCCGATCGCGATGGGGATCGACGTCGTCCCAATCTGCGTGGCCTGATTGATAGCCTCGATCGGCTCGGGCCACAGGTAGCCGATCGCGACACCAAGCGCCATCGCGGCGAAAATCCAGACCGTCAGGTAGCGGTCGAGGAACGACAGTCGCCGCGCTACGGAGACAGCGGCTGTGGGCGTCATGAGCTTACTCCGCGCTGCTTGTCGAAGCTGCACCCTGCTTGGCGGAGGTCGGTTGGCAACGCTCGGCGCGCATCGCCTCGAGCTCCTCCGCAACATCGGGAACAGGCACGTCGGCAAGCATCTGGCGCAGGGCTACGAAAAAGGTCCGCTGTTTCTCTGTGGTCGGCTCGGTCGCCCGGTAGTACACCCACAGTCCGTCGCGGCGGTCCTCGACGAGCCCGGCATTCAGAAGATAGCGCAGGTGTCGGGAGGCCTTGGACTGGGAGATATGAAGAAAGCGCTCGATCTCGCAAACGCACAGCTCGCCATGCCGGAACATGAGGGCGAGGATCTGGAGCCGAACGTCTTCGGAGAGTGCCTTGAACTGCTGGGCCAGACCGTGCATGGTCACCGAGTTGAAGTCGTACATGCGTTTAAGCGACTACACGCTAGCGATCGCCATTCACTCTGTCAAGCGAACAAATATTTCGGCCTGGAGCTTCCGGTTGGCCAGTTTCTACGCCACACCAGGTCGTCGACTAGTCCGCCGACGCGGGGCTGCGAGGAGGACGCAGACGATTCGCTGACATCGACGAAAATGTAAGTCAGACCTCTTGTCTGCTCACTGATATATCGTTAGATATATCCTACCGATATATCGCTCCGATATGTCGGCCGATATATCCTGGCCGTCATCAGCCACGGGGCCAGCGGCCGGGCCGTAGTCACCTGCCAGCCTTGGAGTAGTCCCATGTCTAGGCGACAAAAAGACTTCGGTTTGGGGGGCTTCGCCGCCTTCTGCGGGCCGATGGGCTTCGCGTTCGGCGCCGGGCGGCGCGGCCTGGGCTTCCGCGTCTTCGATCGAGGCGACCTCAAGTACATGATCCTGAAGCTGCTCTCCAAGAAGCCGATGCACGGCTACGAGGTGATGCGGGCGCTGGAGGAGGAGTCGTGCGGCTGCTACTCGGCCAGCGCGGGCTCCGTCTATCCCACCCTGCAGATGCTGGAGGACCAGGGGTACGTGGTTTGCGAGGAGCAGGAGGGTAAGAAGGTCTACAGCATCACCGAGGAGGGGCGGGCGTTCCTGGAGGAGAACGGCGATCTGGTGGACGACATCCTGGAGCGGATCGCCAGCTTCACCGACCGCTTTTTCCGCAGCGAGATGCGGGATCTGTCCGGGTCGTTCCGCAAGCTGGCTCAGGTTACATTTGAGCGAGGGATTCGCTGGGCCGAGCACCCGGACGAGCTGGAGCGGGTGAAGGAGATCCTCGACCGGGCGGCTCGGGAGATCGAGGAAATCAAACCGGGCGCGGCAAAGAGCAACGCCTAGCGCGCGGAGGCAGTAGGATGGAATTCGGCATAGGGTTCTGGATCCTGTTCTTCGTCCTGTTCGTCGGTTGCGGTAAGGCGTGCGGCTGGGGAGCGCGCAAGTATAAGAAGCACCAGCGCGAGCTCGATGAGCGGCGCGAGGAGGATGACCGGCTGACGAGGTTGGAGGACCGCGTGCGGGGGCTCGGCCGGCGGGACCGGGAGCGCGAGCGTCTCATCCGGCCGGCGATGCATCGGCCGAACGAGGAGCGAACGCTGGAACCGGTGCGCGGGCGGGACAAGGCTCCCACGCAGCTGGAGATCCTGCAGCAGAAGTTCATCGAGGGGCGCTTGTCGATGGAGGAGTATGAGCGCGAGCTCGATAGGCTGGAAAAACTCGAGTAGTCGGTACTCGGTGGTCGGTGGTTGGTGTTGGCTACCGACCACTGACCCGCCGTCTGTCAATCCACCGTCACCGCCTGGCGAAGTTGGCTAGCCGCTCAACGGCTAGATCCTGCAGATACTCCGCCGCATCGATCGACTCATCGAAGTTGTTGGCGATCATGCTGAACGCCAGCATCTCCCCATCCAGCGTCGTCACGTAGCCCGATAAGGCGCGCGAGTTGGCTATGTAGCCGGTCTTGGCCCGGGCGTTGTCTTCGGCGCGCGTCCCTATCATCCTCGACTCGATGGTGCCGTCGATGCCGGCGATGGGCAGCGCCTCGTAGAAGGCATCGAACTCGGGGCGCCTGTACATGACGCGGAGCAGCCGGACGATGGCGTCGGGGCTCAGGTAGTTGTAGCGGGAGAGCCCGGAGCCGTCGACATATATATAGGACGACTCGGTGATCCCCCAGCCGCTGAGGGTCACTTCGACGGCGCGGCGCCCCGCCCGGACGCTGCCGTTATCCGAGTCCTCCGCCCCCACGTGGCGCAGCAGCATCTCGCCGATCTGGTTCTGGCTGCGCTTGAGGAACGGTATCACGATCTCGGCGAGCGGCGGCGACTCGTGCACGAAGAGCGTGGCGAGTGAATCGCCCAGCGACTCGGGCGGCAGACTGTCGATATCGGCCGGCCGGCCGGCGACCTCGATCCCCTCGTTCTGGAGAGTCTCCTTCAGCACGGTAACGAAGAACAGGGTGGGGTCGTGGGCCGCGATGTAGCGGGTGACGGTGTCGCGGCCGGCCCAGATCGTGCCCTGGATGCGCGCCTGGTTGGCGAAGGGGCGCCGCTCGGACCGTACGACGGTGCCGGGCAGCGGCCCGCGCTCCGGAAAGTGGAGCGAGCTATCGGCCACGGTCACGATGTCGTAATCGACGCTCAGGTACTCGGTCGGCGGCAGTACGAGCACGCGGGCCGGCGCGCCGGCCGAGTCGCCGGGCATGACCTTGTATGCCACCACGCCCTCGTTGTAGAGGAGCGCGCCGATCTCGGCGGCGTAGTAGTCGTCGAGGTAATCCCACGACCAGCCGGGCCCCAGGTGGACGTCGTCGTACAGGTTATCGTCGCCGACGATGTCGCCGGCGATCCGGTTTACGCCCAGCGCCCTGAGCGAGTCGGCCCAGTCGCGGAAGGGTGTGGTGGGGTCGTCGTCGTAGAAGCGCTCCGAGATCGCCGG
>JASFTI010000310.1:0-4790 GCA_050053635.1 Gemmatimonadales bacterium | reverse complement strand
TCGTGGTTGTTCTCGCCGTTCGCTTCGTTGTGCTTGCGCTCGTAGCTCACCAGGTCTTCGAGCGTGAAACCGTCGTGGCACGTGACGAAGTTGATGCTCGCGTAGGGATTGCGGCCGCCGCGATTGTAGAGGTCGCTGCTGCCGGAGAGCCGGTAGCCGAGGTCGGCGAGCTGGCCCGGGTCGCCGCGCCAGAACTTGCGCAGAGTGTCGCGGTAGCGTCCGTTCCATTCCGCCCAGCCGGTGGGAAAGTTGCCCACCTGGTAGCCGCCCGGCCCCAGGTCCCAGGGCTCGGCGATCAGCTTCACCTGTGAGAGCACCGGGTCCTGCTGGATGATGTCGAAGAACCACTCGAGCCGACCGACCTCATAGAGCTCGCGGGCCAGGGCGGGTGCGAGGTCGAAGCGAAAGCCGTCGACGTGCATGTCCTGGACCCAATAACGCAGGCTGTCCATCATCAACTGCATCGCCCGGGCGTTCAGCATATTCAGCGTATTGCCGGTGCCCGTGAAGTCGACGTAGTGCCGCGGATTCTCCGGGTCCAGATGGTAGTAGGACAGGTTGTCGATGCCGCGAAACGACAACGTGGGCCCCAGATGATTGCCCTCGCCGGTGTGATTGTAGACGACGTCCAGGATGACCTCGATGCCGACGCTGTGTAATGCGCGCACCATCGTCTTGAACTCCTGGACCTGTTGACCCAGACCGCCGGTCGCCAGTCGCGGGTCGGGTGCCAGGTAGCCGATGGTGTTGTATCCCCAGTAGTTGGACAGACCACGATCGTGGAGATTGCGCTCGCTCAGCTTGTGGTGGACCGGCATTAGCTCGACCGCCGTTACACCCAGCTTGAGCAGGTGATCGACGATCGGCTCGGAGGCGAGTGCCAGGTAGGTACCGCGTAGGTCTTCGGGCACGCTCGGGTGCCTGAGCGTCAGGCCGCGCACGTGGCACTCGTAGATGACCGTTCTGTTCCATGGCGTGCGCGGTGGCCGGTCGTCGCCCCAGGTGAACGCCGTGTCGATGACAACGCACTTGGGCAGGTCGACGGCGCTGTCTCGGTCATCGCGCGAGAGATCCTCGGCCGGGTCGCCCAGCACGTAGCCGAACAGAGTGTCGCTCCAGGTCACCGGGCCACTGATCGCCTTGGCGTACGGGTCGAATAGGAGCTTCGCCGGGTTGAAGCGGTAACCCCGCTCGGGCTCGTACGGGCCCTGAACCCGATAGCCGTACAGTTGGCCGGGGCGAACGTCGGGCAGGTAGGCATGCCAGACGTTGTTGGTGCGCTCGCTCAGTTTGATCCGCACCGCCTCTTCGGCGGCGTCGGCCCGATCGAAAAGACACAGCTCCACACCCTCCGCATGCTCCGAGAACAGGGCGAAGTTCACCCCCTCGCCGTCCCAAACGGCGCCCAGTGGGTAGGGCTGACCGGGCCAGATGCGCATCACTCGGCCTCCCGGCGGTAGAGCACCGCCGTGTAGCTCGGGATCTCGAGCCGCATCGAGCCTTCGCCTGTCAGGCGCGCCGGCGTCGTGGGCCCGCTCCCGCCGTATAGCGAGTCGTCGGTGGCGAGCCGGAGGCGCCAGCCACCGCTGCCTAGCGCAGTCTCGATCGATGCGGTCTCGCGCGTCAAATTGAACGCGGCCAACAAGTCATTGCCGTCACGCTCGAGACGGAACGCCAGCCAACCCGAGCTGCCGTCGACATGGCAGGTCGCTGTCCCGGGTCGCAGCGCCGGCTCTTCTCGGCGGCTGCGGATCAGATCGGTGTAGAGTGTCAGCAACTCCTTGTGGGGTGACCGGCCGGCCTGGTCGGGATCGAGACGCGAGCCCTTGAAGGTCTCCACCGCACCAGGGTCCGGTACCGGTCCCTGCCAGTCGAAACGCTCGAACTCGCGCTTACGCCCACGGCGTACCGCTTCGCGAAGCTCGGGTTCCCCATGGTCCACGAAGTACAGAAACGGACGAGTCTCCCCGTACTCCTCGCCCATGAAGAGCAGCGGGATGAACGGAGAGAGCAAGAGCAGAGCAGCGGCCAGCTTCTGTTGCTCCAGCGAGACCAGACTGGAAAGTCGCTCGCCGGCGGCGCGGTTACCGACCTGGTCGTGATTCTGGACGAAGACCACGAGATGGTCGCCCGCCAGATCGGCCGCAGGCGCGCCGTGCCGGCGGCGCCGATACTCGGAGTAACGGCCGTCGAGCACGAAGCGTTCGGCCATGACCTGGCGTATCGCGTCGTCGTCGTCGAAGTCCACGTAGTAGCCGCTTCTCTCACCTGTCAGAGCCACGTGCACCGCATGGTGGAAGTCGTCGTTCCACATCGCGTCCAGCCCGAGACCGTGTATCTCCGGCGCGCGCACGAGACGTGGGTCGTTCAGGTCGCTCTCCGCGATCACCTGGACACGCCGATCGAGCGTGGCGCCCTGGGCGTGAACCGCGGCGGCGAGCTCGGCGAGTATATGTCGAGCTCCGCGATCGAAGATCATCTGGACGGCGTCGAGCCTCAGCCCGTCGATGTGGAACTCGCTTATCCAGTAGAGCGCGTTATCGATGAAGTAGCGACGCACTTCGTCGCTGTCGGGTCCGTCGAAGTTGATCGCCTTGCCCCAGGGTGTCCCATACCTATCGGTGAAGTAGGGGGCGAACTCCGTCAGATAGTTCCCTTCCGGGCCCAGGTGATTGTAGACGACGTCCAGCACCACGGCGAGCCCCGAGTTGTGAGCGGCGTCGACAAAGCGCTTCAAACCTCGCGGTCCACCGTAGCTGCTCTGTGGCGCGAACGGGTGGACTCCATCGTAGCCCCAGTTCCGATGTCCGGGAAACTCGGCTACGGGCATCAATTCGATCGCCGTCACGCCCAGCTCGCGCACGTAGTCGAGCCGCTGTGCAGCGGCGTCGAACGTTCCCTCCGCCGTGAAGGTCCCGACATGGACCTCGTACAGGATAAGGTCCGCTGCATCGATGCCGTGCCAGCCGGCGTCCGTCCAATCGAAGCGGCGATCGACGACTCGTGACGGACCGTGCACGCCGTGCGGTTGCCAGCGGCTGACGGGATCGGGGCGGTCGCGTTCGCCGTCTAGGCGATAGAAGTAATCGGTGTCCGGCCCGACGTTCGGCGCCACCGCCTCGAATACGCCGCGCGCGTCACGGGCCATCGCCAGCTCACGCTCCTCGGCACCCGGCTCGATCACGACGCTGAGCTCGTGCACCAGCGGTGCCCAGACCGAGAAGCGCGTCGAGCTGTCGTCCAACGGGGTAGCGCCGCGCTCGAGAAGCCAGCCGCGATCGATCATTCCGCCGATTCGTCGTACATCAGGTCGGTGATTCCGCGCAGCGGGATCGCCACCCAATCAGGTCGATTGTTGAGCTCGTAGGTCAGTTCGTAGAACGCCTTGTCCAGGGTGCAGAGGTCCAAAAGGGCTTTGAACTCGTCTTCCCCCTCCGGCAGGATGCCGGTATCCTGCGTCGTCTCTAGGTAGATGCTCAGGAACTGGGCCGACACCCAGCGGTACCAGAACTGGACCCACGGTTCGAGGACGGGAATATCCTCCGGTCGCATGCGCCCAGCGGTCATCGCCGAGACAGCGGCATAGTGGAACGAGCGCAGCATGCCGGCTACATCGCGTAACGGCGAGCGCTTGAGCCGGCGCTCGGTGATCGGGCGCGCCGGTTCGCCCTCGAAGTCCATGATGACGAAGTCTTTGCCCGTATAGAGGACCTGGCCCAGGTGATAGTCACCGTGGCAGCGGATCCGTCGGCCGCCGACTCTCTTATCCACCACGGCGCGTAGCCGTTCGTCGATCCGTTTCGACATCCCCAGCACGGTACGGGCTTCGGCCCGAACCTCTTCCGGTAGACTGCTGCTGCGGTTGCGCAGGGTTCGTAACGCGTGGTCGAAACGTGCGCGCGACGCTTGGTAAAGCGAACGCCGGTACATGGCGTTGATGGGTTCGGGTGCGAACTCCGGAATCTCCTGTCTCGAGGCAAGCGCCACATGCAGCTCGCCGGTGCGCTGGCCGAGCGTCCGGGCGAACTCCAAATAGGCCCCGATCATCTCATCCGCCAGTGCCGGAATCTCGGCGTGAACGTCCTCGACGACCGAGCGCTGCAGCGCGATCGGTTCCTGCTCCAGCGGCAACCGGGCGAGCACGTGATCGAAATAGCCGCCCAGGGCATCGAGCGTGTATCGCCAGGCGTCACCCTCGTTGGGTACGTATTCCTGCAGCACGGCGAGCGTTCGCGACTCGCCCTTGACGGGAAGATATTCGATGGCGCCGGCTAGCCGCGGGGCATGCTCGTACGAGCTGCGCTCGGTCAGAAACCGGCCGATCTCGAGATCCGGGTTCACTCCCTCCTCGAGCCGGCGGAACAGCTTCAGAATCAGGCGATCGCCGTAAACCAGCGAGCTGTTACTCTGCTCGGCGCTCAACAAGGTCGGCCTCAGCTCGACCTCGGTGGGCCCGCGCAGGGCGCGGAACTTGCGCGTGCGACTCGACCGGAGCCCGCCGGCCCGACCGGCGCGGCGCCGGCGGCGCGTCACAATGTCCAGCAGCACTTCACCGAAGCCTTCATCGAGAACCGCGTCGTACAGCACCCCTTCGATCGTCGCTTCTCCCTGCCGGACAACCAGCTTCGCTATAACCGAGCCCGGTTGATACTGGAGCAGGTCGGCGGCGCGCTCACCGCTGGCAAAGCTGATCGGGAGTTGGTATGCCTCCGGGTTCCCTTCGGTGTAACTGACCGTGACCAGTGTCAGGTAGGTCAGTGCGCCGTTATGGTCGATCGGGATCGTCTCGT
>JASFTI010000309.1:0-4800 GCA_050053635.1 Gemmatimonadales bacterium | reverse complement strand
CGGATGCTCCAAGATCGTTGGTGGTGGGAACCGGGGGAGGGCGAGGTGGCGGGCCCGACTGGCGGACCCGTAGCCGGAGAAATATGCGTCGAGCGGCTGGCCGAGAGCAAGGCCGTATCGTACGGACGGAGGCCCGCCCTAAGGGGCAGATCCGAACCCGAAGGGCGGTGCCCCCACGCGTGTGAAGCTCGGGCCGCGACGGTCGCACCGGGCCGTCCGACCGGAGCGGCAGCCTCCGGTCAGCCGCCTCGCTTCGAGAACGGCGCTGCGGCGGAGCCGGTGGTGATGGCCAGCTCGTAGGCGCCGGTCTCCCCGGATTCATAGGACGTCACGAAGACGGTCCAGGTGCCTGTCTCATCGAGCACCTTCTCGATCCGCGACCGGTCAAGCGATCCGTTGTAGTCGTCGTTCTGGGTGTCGTCACCGGACGGCGCCATCAGGATCAGGTAGGTATCGAAGCTGGACGAGAAGAGGTCGATGACCACGGCATCGCCGGCGTTGCCATAGAAGTCGTAGGTGTCGTAGTAATCGCCGTCCAAGCGGTCGTCGCCTGTATCGAGCTGACCCCGATAATTCTGGGTCGACGGCGCACCCCCACCGACGGTGGATCCGGAAGCCGCGTCAGCATACACGCCGACACCGTAGAAGCACGGCTCGCTGGTGCAGTCCGCCATGTAGACGTGCACGCGGTAGCTCTGGGTTCGGAACGGCGTGACCTCGACGATGGGAACGGGGTCCGTCTCATAGTCGGAATCGACCTCATTCCCGGAATCGTCGAGCAGCATGAGGTCGACGTCGGGGCAATCGTTGTCGCAAACGCCGACGAATACGTAGGCGACCCCGGCCTGAAGCGTCACGTGGAAGTCTTCCGACGCCTCGTCGTGCAACGATCCCATATGGGCATCGCCGACCATAGCATAGCCCTCCGGAGCGACGATCTCGCTCGCGGTACGGATCTGCTCGAGTACCTGCTGCTCCCACTGGCTCTGCGCCGCCGCCTGTACGGGTGCGAACGCCATCGCCGCCAGCATGATAAGGAAGGGACCTCTCTTCATGGGGCTAACTCCAAGTAGCTGGTAGGATTCCGCGGGGGGGGAACGGGGCGCGGGCCACGCCTCGGTGACCACAGCCTACAGTTCTACACGGGGTGAGACGCTCGGTTCCGTCTTGGCCGTCGCCCGTCGACCGGTCCACACGACGGCGGTTCGCTCAGCGGCCCGCCTCCAGCTTGGCCGCCAGCTCCTCCAGGAACTCGAGGTTGGCCTGTTGAACCTCGGCGTCGCAGTAGGTCGTGTAGATGTTAACGCTGCTGGGAGTCACGTTCAGCTCGTAGGGATACGTCCGCGTCGCTACGTCGAAGAAGCGGCGGAGCAGTTCCGGTGTAAAGACCTGTGCGAACCGATCCGCGTTGGTCCCTATGGCGGCTACCTTGCCGCCCAGGTCGTCGGGCATGGCTACGTAGGGATCGAGCTGGGAGACGACGCCACCGGTGCCGCGTCCCCTATCGCTGGCCAGGCCCACATCGCCGAACGGGAGCGATAGGAACTCGCCGTGGATAACGTGGGTCGCCCGCCACTCGCGCTCGAAGTACCTGGGCTTCTCCCAACCAATCATCAGAGAGCACTGGAAGGGTGGCTCGTGAGCGAGTTCGATGACGAAGGCGAGCATGTAACCGACCTCCGAGCGCTTCACCGCCGGGTCGATCGAACCCTTGTGGGTCAAGACGTTGCCCACCCAGGCGCTCCGGCCTTTCAGATCGCGCACCACATCCCAGCGACCGGTCCGGGAATCTTCACGGACCTCGGTCCGCCAGTGCTCAGCCAACCGACGCAAGCCTGATCGCGTTCGCCGCTTCATGTAGCGAACGGCCAGCGCCCGAAAGGGGAAGAGCACCACAGCAGCCCCGGCGATCGCAATCGTCAGCCCGGCGGAGCTGAAGCGGGCCAGAGGTATGACGAGCGCTATCCCGATCAGCGCCCAGAGGGCGCTGACGACCGAGCGCCGCCTCCAACCGCGCGGATAGAGAAACCCGCGCACGAGAAGCATGCCGATCAGCGCCACCGGGATCCTGAGCAGATAGTCCATTGCGGGCGTCAATCTGGCCACGCTCAGCGGTCCTCGCCAGTCGGTTCCGCTGGCGACCCGGAGAGTTCAGCTGGCAAACACCCGCCCGGTGGCTCGACACGGGCCACAGCTTCGCTGGCCAGCCCCAAGCTCTTCAGGCTCACCGCCGCCAGATGCTCGCCCATAAGCTCTTCCTCGTTCAGCAGGACATCGGCGCCGCTATCAGCAAGCCGGCCGGCGTGTCGTGCATAGCGGGCGCGGGCCACGATGAGGAGATCACGGTTAAGCGCCCTGGCGGTCTCGATGATTGCCGCGGCGTTCCCGGGATCCGGTACGGTAACGACCAGCGCGCGGGCGGTCTCGACTCCGGCGTGCAGCAGAATCTCGCTCTGGGAGGCGTCCCCGAACTCGATCTCGGTTCCCGCCTCGCGCGCCGTCCGCACCGTCCGCGAGTTGAACTCGATCACCAGGTAGGGCGAGCCGACGTCGCGGAGCGCCTCGACGACCCTCAGACCCGTGGGGCCACAGCCAACGACGATGACGTGTGCGGCCCGCTGCAGTGGGGTGGTCTCTCGGCTGGAGGCGGGCTCGAGCTGCGGGCCAGCTCGTAGCCACGCCGCGACCCGACGAGACAGAATGATAAGATAGGGGGCAAGTAACAGGGTCACGACCGCAGCAGCGACGACTAGCCTGAAGTCGTCAGCGTCGATCAGGTCCAGGCGGCGCCCTACCTCGGCCACCACGAAGGACAGCTCGCCGATGTGAGCGAGCGTCAAGCCGACGACGACCGCTGCGCCTCTCGGATAGCCGAAGGAGCGCACCACAACCGCGGCGATGATGGCCTTGACGGCGACGAGCGCCAGAACGACAGCCGCGAGCGTCAGCACGTTGCCGATCATCCAACCGGGATCCGCCAGCATCCCGATCGAGACGAAGAATAGGGCGAGGAAGCCGGCGCGCAGCGGCGCGATCTCGGCGCGCATCTGGTTGGCGAACGGAGAACCGGCCAACAGCACGCCCGCCACGAAGGCGCCCAGTACCGGAGACAAATGCAGAGCGTGAGCGGCCCAGGTGCCGCCCAGGCAGAACGTCAGCGCCAGGATCACGAACAGCTCGCGCACCCGCACCGCGGCGGCGGAGCTCAATAGGACAGGCAGCAGAGTCTTTCCGAGTACGGCGCCCGCGGCGATCAGCGCCAGGCCGCGCAGCACCGCTCCGCCAAGCGTTCCCGACACCTCGGCCGCGGATCCGCCGGCGAGGGCGGGCAACAGAATCAGAGCCGGAATCACCGCGATATCCTGAACCAAGAGGATGCCCACCGAGATCCGCCCCGCCGTGCTGTCGATCTCCGCCCGGTCGGCGAGGACCCGGAAGACGACCGCCGTGCTGCTGAACGCGAGCACGAGGCCCAAGGCGGTTCCCGCGACGAACGACAGCCCCAGCGAGGTCGCCAGTAGCGTCGCGACAGCGGCGGTGACAAGAATCTGCGAGAGGCCTGCACCGAGACCCGGCAATCCGAGGACCCGCAAGCGACGCCAGGGCAACTCGAGGCCGATGGTGAAGAGGAGGAGCGCCACACCCAACTCGGCCATGCCTCGCACCTCTTCAACCGCGCGCAGCAAGCCCAACGCCTGCGGGCCGATGAGCACGCCGGCCAGCAGGTACCCGATGATCGGGCTCTGGCCGAGCCGAGCCAACAACAGGCCCAGGGTGAGGGCAGCGCCCAAGGCGATGACTATATCCAGCAGTAGAGAGAACGTGTCCATGATTCGGTCGCCTAATCTATCACGGCTCGCGCTTGATATTCACCTCTCGTAACGGTGGCGCGCCAGGGCTGACGATCCCCCGCTGACTCGCTCGACCCGGTTCTGTATCTTGTGACAGAGACACATTCCAGCGGGAGAGCGATCGGATGTCCCGAGCCGCGTATCTGAATCTGGGGGTTGCCCAGCTCCACAAGCGCGCCGAAGCGGCCGTCGCCGGCCTGGCCGACTGCCGCGCTTGCCCGCGGGACTGTCGCGTCGACCGCCTGGCGGACAAGTGGGCGGCCTGCAAGACGGGTCGATATGCGCTCGTCAGCAGCTGCTTCCCCCATTTCGGCGAAGAGAACCCGCTGCGCGGCTGGAACGGCTCCGGCACGATCTTCTTCTCACACTGCAGCCTGCGCTGCGTTTTTTGCCAGAACTTCGACATCAGCCAGGCGGTGAAGCCGGGACCGGCTCGCCGCGGCTCGACCGCGGAAGAGCTCGCGGCCATGATGCTCTCGTTGCAGCGACTGGGCTGTCACAACATCAACTTCGTCACGCCGGAGCACGTGGTACCGCAGGTCCTGGAGGCGCTGGCGCTGGCGGCCGACGCCGGCCTCGAGCTGCCCATCGTCTATAACACCAGCGCTTACGACGCGCTGGAAAGCCTGGAGCTGCTCGACGGCATCGTCGACATATATATGCCCGACTTCAAGGTCTGGTCGCGAATGGCCGCCGCCAAGTACCTGAAGGCGGAGGACTACCCCGATGCAGCGCGCGTAGCCATCGCAGAGATGCAGCGTCAGGTGGGGGCCCTGCAGATCGATGCGAACGGCGTGGCGTGGCGTGGCGTTCTCCTCCGCCACCTGGTCATGCCGGGCCAACTGGACGAGACGCAGGCGGTACTCGAGTGGATCGCCAGAGAGCTCGGTACCGATACATACATCAATCTGATGAACCAGTATCGCCCGGCCGGTCGCGTTTGCGCCGA
>JASFTI010000308.1:0-4803 GCA_050053635.1 Gemmatimonadales bacterium | reverse complement strand
CATCGTCGTCGTCGGCCCCGTTGAAGAGTTCCGACCCCAGCTCGAGGCTTTGGGGCCACTCCAGATCCGTGACATCCACGGACGCCCGACCGAGCCCTAGGGCCAGAGCCCGGCGCTTGCTTACCCAATCCGGTCACCGTCCGGCGGAGACCGCCATCGTCCGTAAGGCGCTTGTGCTTTCCGAGATGCGCGGTCAGAGCGGCGCCGGTCGAAAAACAGATGTATCCGAGGGGAAACCCTCACGGCCGCTGGCGCGTCTATTATAGTAGAGAGGCGAAGCAGCAGCGCCCCGCACGATAACGTATCGCAGGTTACCGTACCGCAACCGGCCGCCGGGCGGGGTCGGAAGCAGCGGGCAGAAGGACATACAGAAATCAGACACAAGTACTGAAAAACTTGCAGGATGGGTGGCGCGAGCCCCTGGGGAAGGAGGAAGCAGCGGACACCGTAATTCGTTAGTCTCTAAACAGTTAGACCACTGACCCGGGTTTGCGGGACGGCCGGTTCGGCCGGGGAATAGAACCTGCACGCGTGTTGGGGTGGGAGAAAAAGGGAGACCCGGCGAATGATCGATGACGGAGTAAAGGGCGGCGCTGTCGTATTGCAGCCGCAGACGAGCCCAGCGGCGGAAACGTCGCCGGAGGCAGAGGGCGGAAGTAGAGAGATGGTTCAGGTAGCGACGAAGAAGGCCAAGGAGCGCGAGGTACCGCTCAGCGAGCTTCAGGACAACGAGCTGGTGGCGCGGTTTCTCGCCGGCAACGGGCTGGCTTTTCCAGAGCTGGTCCGGCGCTACCAGTCACGTCTGCTCAACTTCATCTACCGGACGATCGGGGATCGTGACCGGGCGGAGGACCTGGTGCAGGAGACGTTCATCCGGGTCTACCGGCATCTGCACCGGTTTGACCAGGCGAAGAAGTTCTCGACCTGGATCTACACGATAGCCAGCAACTTGGCTAAGAACGAGCTGCGTAACCGGTCGAGGAACCCGCTGGTCCTGTTCCAGACGATCAAGAAGAATTGGGAAGCGGACCACCGTCCGCTGCAGTGGGAGGACCCGCACTATCGCCCGGATGATCTGTTCAGGAAGCGTCACCTGCGGGACACGGTGGAGAAGGCGGTCGAGCAGCTGCCGGAACACCATCGGGTCGTCTTCGTGCTCAGAGAGATGGAGGGTAAGACGTACGAGGAGATTGCCGAGATCACTGGTGTCAACCTGGGCACGGTCAAGTCGAGGCTGAATCGGGCCCGTAACAACTTCGCGCAGATCATCGCACCGATGCTGCGCTAGCCGCAGGCAGGGTCGATCCCGAGGCGCTGCAGGTTCGAGGCGCCGGCCGTAGGCCGGCGCTTTTTCGTATGGGAATCAGGGAATCCGTGTTTCCGGGAATTTGGGAAATAGGGAATTCGGGAATTGGGGATCTGGGGATTGGGATTCCACGGACTCCACGGATTCTTGCTCAATTCCCCGACTCCCAGAATCGATATTCGTTATTCCCTCGGGGTGGAACTCGGCGGCGCCTCAGGCGTAGTAGGGTTCAATCACCGATTCTCAGGTAGACAGCCAGGGTAAGGATCGGCCTCGGGGCGCGCGATCATGGAATGTGAAGAGTTTCTAACGGACTACTCCGACTTCCTCGACCGCCAGTTTGAGGAACACTCCATAGTAAGCTACTGCGACCACCTGCTGAACTGCTCGGATTGCGCCGAGTACGATCGAGTGATGCGGCGCGGTCTCGAGCTGCTCAGGGGGCTCGAGCCGCCGGAGACACGCCCGGGTCTCGTGCCTCGGGTAACCGAGCGGGTCTTCGGCAGCGGTCCTGGGCTGGGCTGGGGGGCGGAGCGCGGCCGGGCCGCCCTGGTTGCCGGCGTAGCTGCCCTGATGCTTGGTGCGGTGGGGTCGCTCACCATGCTGGACTCCGAAGCTCAGGCGGAGCTACCGCCGCTGGTCGTGGAACCGGTGATGGCCGAGGAGCTGCCGTCGCTGTGGGGTCCGGCGCCCAAGTTCACCCCAGCGATGAGTCGGCTTAGCGCCCCCGACCTGACTGACGACCGCCTCTTCAGGCGACCGCCGGAACGGCTGTCGTTGTTCCGTGCTCCGCTGAGGACGTCGAGCCAACCAGCGGTCGATGGCACGCGGGGAGCGGCGCCGGAATAGTGCCCTCAGAGCCGTAGCCGAGTTGACACCTCTTGATTCTCCGTCCAATACTGTGATATGGGCGAGCTGACATACGACCAGCTCAGCGACAGGATAGAGAAAGGGAAGCTGGGCGGGAGCTTCTTTCTCAAGACAGAGGACCCATTCCTTCGCGACGAAGCGATTGCTCTCCTGACGGAGGCCCACCTGGCGGGCGGATCCGCCGACTTCGATCTCGACCAAGCGAGCGGGGACGACCTGGACGCGGCGGGTCTAGCGGCGATGCTCGAGACCCCTCCCATGCTCTCGCCGTACCGGGTTGTGGTAATTCGCGAGGCCCAGGGGCTGACACCCAAGGCACGCTCCGTGGTTGAAGAGGCCGTCCGCCGGGAAGTACCGAACCGGGTGCTCATCCTGGCGGCGGCGGTGCCGCGTGGTTCGAAGGCGAAGTTCTACGACGTGCTGCGCCGCCACTGCATGACGACTGCGCTTCGGGCGCCGGGGACCTCGGAGCTGCCCGGCTGGCTGGCCAGGCGCGCCAAGTCGGTTCATGGCGTCGAACTGGAAATGCCGGCGGCGCAGTTGCTGGCGGCGGGCATAGGAGGCCGCCTGGGGGTCCTGGCGCGGGAGCTGGAGAAGCTCGTCAGCTATGTCGAGCCGGCGGAGAAGATCGGCCTGGCCGAGGTGCGGGCGGCGGTCGGCGCGCTCCCGCAGGTCGATCGTTGGAGCTGGATCGACAAGGTGGCGGAGCGGCGAATCGGCTCGGCGCTGGCGGAGCTGCCGGCGCTGCTCGACTCGGGTGAGAGCGCGGTCGGGCTGATCGGCTGGCTGTCCGAATCGTTGATCCGGGTCGGTCTGGCGCGCACGGGTGAAGGTGCGCTCGTCCAGGTGCTCAAGCGGGACGGGAGCTACGGCAACCTGGCGTGGAAGGTGCGCACCTATGTGCGGCAGGCGCGTCATTGGAGTGAGGCGCAGATCGAAGCGGCTCTGGCCGAGCTTTTGCGCGCCGATCGCTTGATCAAGGCGGGCGGTCTCTCCGAGCGAGCCGCGCTGGAGGAGGCCCTGCTGAGGATCGGGACCGCGGATGGCACGAGAGCGGCACAGGTCGCCGGTGCGGGAGGTCGAGGTGGAAGATCGCGGAAGCACTAAGCTGAGGATCCTGCGTTTGACGCTGACTTGCGTGGCGCTCACGGGATACTCCATCCTGACGCCCAGCGGCCCGGCGCTGGCGCAGGAGGGCTCGCTCCTCGATCAGGTCGAGCGCCTGGCGGATCGCGGCGAGGCCCGAGAAGCGCGTCAGATGTTAGTCCGTTGGCAGAGCGACTTCGGAGAGTCGGCGCCGCTGGATCAAAGGGCCCGGGCCTGGTTTCTGGCGGGCCGGCTGGCCGAAAAGGGCGACGAGGCCGAGCTCAGTTACCTGCGCGTGATCATCGAGGGGTCGACGACTCCCTATGCGGATGACGCGCTCTTACGGCTGGCTCAGTACAAGTTCGCCGAGGGCGAGTTCGCCAAGGTCATCGAGTACCTGGGACGGCTGAGGCGCGACTATCCGACGAGTGAGCGCGGGCCCGAGGCCTTGCTCTGGATCAGTCGGGCGGCGCGGGAGCTGGGCGATTCGCACCGAGCCTGTACAGCTGCCGAGCAGGGGTTGGCGGAGCTGGCTCCAGGTGACACGTTGCTCGAGCGTTCCTTCCGTGACGAGGTCGAGACTTGCGGTGCGGTCGAGCGTACCTATGCCGTGCAGGTCGCCGCGTTCAAGGATGAGGCCGCGGCACAGAACCTGGCCCGCGAGCTACTTATTGCCGGTTACGATGCCTGGGTGCTCAGCGCCGACGGCGATGACCCCATCTACCGGGTACGCGTCGGACGGGGGCTGCTAGAGGCGGAGGCTCAGGCGCTTATTGAGCGGCTGGTCGGGGAGGGGTACTCACCGTTCCTGGTCTCCCAGCCGGAGCGGATCGGAGGATAGCACGGCAGTGCAGCCAGACCGCGCTCCCAACACGCCATTGATGCGGCAGTACCTGGAGATGAAGGGTCGATATCCAGACGCGATCCTCTTCTTTCAGGTCGGCGACTTCTACGAGATGTTCTTCGACGATGCCGAGGAAGCTTCTCGGCTCCTCAATCTCACCCTCACGTCCCGCAATAACGGTGAGGCGGCACGCGTCCCGCTCGCCGGCGTGCCCATCAAGGCTGCCCAGGAGTACGTGCAGCGGCTCATCCGGCTGGGACGCCGCGTCGCGATTTGCCAGCAGGTCGAGGACGCCTCTCAGGCACGGGGCGTGGTTCGCCGCGAGGTCGTCGAGACGGTTACCCCGGGCGCCGTATTCTCCGAGGCCCTGCTCGAGGCCGGCCAGAACAACTTCCTCGCCGCCGTCGCCGGAGCGGGCGCCGCCGCCGATGTAGGGCTGGCCTGGGCGGACATCTCGACCGGTGAATTCTTCTGCGCTGGCATCGCTCGCTCGCAGCTCGCCTCCGAGCTCGATCGCATAGAAGCGCGGGAGATCCTGTTCCCCAGCTCTTGGGAGCCGGACCGCGGTGCGCCGGCCAAAGATATGTCGGAGCGGCCGGCAACCTATCGTGAGGACTGGAACTTCGACTTCGAGATCGCCGGCGAAAAGATCTGTCGGCACTTCGGGATCACCAGCCTCGCCAGCCTCGGTTTGAGC
>JASFTI010000307.1:0-4814 GCA_050053635.1 Gemmatimonadales bacterium | reverse complement strand
CGCCAGAGCGGCGTGAGCCTCTGCCAGATCGGGATCGAGCTCGAGTGCGCGTCGCGCGTTCCGCTCCGCGCGGCGTTGTGCCTCGTCCGAGGTGACGTCCAGGCCGCCGTAGAAAATCCCCATCGTGTATACGTCGGCCAGGGCGGACCAGGCCAGTGCGAACGTCGAGTCCATCGCCACCGCGTGCTCCAAGTAAGTGAGCGCCAGACGCATGCCGTCCGCTGTCCGCGTCCGCCACTGCGCCCGCCCCCGCAGGTACGCCTCTTGGGCCGCCGGGTCGACCTCGGCGCGCCGGGCCAGCCGCTCCGCCTCCCGCGGCGACAGGGCGAGCCGGATCTCCCCGGCGATCGCCTCGGCGACTCGCGTCTGCAGCCCGAACGCCTGGCTCAACCGACCCTCGTAGCGGCCCTGCCAGAGGTGCTCTTCCGGCGCGCCACGCACCAGCTGGGCCGTTACCCGCACGCTGTCTCCGGCGTGGAAGACACTTCCTTCGACCAGCGCGTCCACGCCCAGCTCGGCGGCGATCTCACCCAGCGGGCGATCGGTATCCCGGTAGCGCATGACCGACGTGCGCGAGATGACCGTGAGCTCGGAGATCCCGGCCAGCTCGCCGATCAACACGTCGTGCAGGCCGTCGACGAAGTACGCCTGCCCGGGATCGCCCATTAGGTTGGCCAGCGGCAGCACGGCCAGCGAACGCACCGCGCCGTCCGCCGGCCGCTCCACCGTCTCGGCCGGTCTCGTTTCGGGGGCGGCGGCTTCCTCCGGCCTGTACATCCGGATGAGCAGGGCGCCGACCGCCAGGAGTAGCGCGATGATCAGCAGCTCAACGCCGCTCACCCGCTGCCGACCCTGCTCGCCGTGGTACCAGGCCAGCACCAGCGCCACGAGGAAGCCCACGGCGACGATCAGGTGAACGGTTCTCTGGAAGGCTGGGGACAGGTCCCAGGGCTCCGCCATCACCTCGATGCCCTGAAAGAGGACCCAGGCACCGGCCAGGTAGGCCAGCGCCCACTGGAAGAGCTTGCGCTCGCGAAGCCGTTGGAGTAGGGAAGTCATCGGTACCCGTTCCGCTCGGCGCTAGAAGTCATCGGGCCAGATCGTGCGCAGCACGTTCATGAAGCGCGGCTCGGAGCGGAGGCCCCTGAATCGGGGCACGACCCGAAGGAAGCCGACGAAGAGCGAGCGCGCCTCGACAATCCGCTCGAGATGCGGGAAAGCTGCGTCGAACCCGTCGTTAGCCACGCAGATTACGAAGGGGAAGTAGGGGTCCACGTATTCCTCCGTCGCCCGGGTGCGAAGCTCCTCCTGGATCTGCCGCACCTGTTCGGTCTCGCCGGCGAACGCGTGGACGACACCCCTGAGGCCCACGGGGACGATCACGCGGCCGAAGGTCGCGATCGCCGCATCCAGATCGGCCGCCGCTGCGGCGAGATTCCCGGAGTACATATGACAGAGAGCCCGCCAATAAAGGGCAACGAGGACGTGCGGGTCGCTGCGCAGCATGTCGTCGAGGATCGCGACGCCTTCTTCCGGCCGTCCTGTGCAGGCGTACAATTGCGCCAGAAAGACGCGCTTGAGCGGGGAGCGGGGGTCGAGGCGCACCGCCTCGCGTAGGGGCGCCTCGGCTTCGGTGAAGCGCTCGCGAAAGAATAAGGTCCAGCCCCGGTACGCGAGCGCCCACGCGTCGTCCGGGTTGAGCTCCAGGGCCGTCTCGAGCTCGCGCTCCGCCTTTGTCCAGTCCCACTCATACCAGAAAGCCACGTATGCCAGAGCAGTATGGGCATCGCCGAGGCCGGTGTCCAAGCGCACCGCTTCCTGCGCCGCCGCCTTCACCTGCGGGAATAGCTCCGCCGGATCGACGTTTCCCACGAATCCGTTGTAACCCAACATCATCGACATCCCGGCATAGGCGCGCGCGTAGCCCGGATCGAGAGCGATGGCTCCGCGGAAGTAGCGCTCCGCCTGCCTCAGCGCCTCGGGGTCCACCGATTCCCCGATGCGCGTGGCCTTCAGACAGAGGTCGTACGCCTCCAGGTTCTCCGTCGGCTTGCGCTGCAGCCGCTCCCGCTCGCCCGGCGTCAGTTCGGTGTGAAGGGCCTTCGCGATGTTCTCGGCCACGTCGCTCTGCACGGCGAAGACGTCCTCCAGCACCCGATCGTAGGTCTCGGCCCAGAGATGCTCGTCACGGTCGGCGGCGATGAGCTGCGCCGTCACCCGCACCCGGTCGGCGGAGCGCCGGACGGTCCCCTCGACTACGGCCTGCGCGCCCAGCTCCGCGGCGATCTGCGGCAGGTTGCGTTGCGAGCCCTTGTAGGTCATGGCGGTGGTCCGTGAGATCACGCGCAGGCCGCGGATCCCGGCCAGCCGCGCCATGATGTCCTCGGTCACGCCGTCGCTGAAGAACTCGTTCTCGGGATCGCCGCTCAGGTTGGCGAAGGGCAGGACCACGACGCACGGTCGGTCGTCGGTTGAGCTCCTTACCGGCGTGGGCTTACCAGGCTCGGCGGTCGGGGCGCCGGTCCGCTCGTCGTCATCGGCGGCGGCCTCAGGCGGCTCCGCCGGCGGTGTGACCCGGATCCCTTCCGGGGTGAGTTCCAACGCCCAGGCGAGGACCAGGGCGATGGGGAAGCCCAGGATCGTGAGCAGGACGATGAGCCGAAAGGCCCAGTCGGGGAGAGCCAGCCCCGGGACCAGCTGTTCCGCGGCCCCCCAGATGACGAAGGCGACGACAGCGTAGACCACCGCCACGCGGTAGACCTTGCGCCGCTTGAGCTCGGCCAGGAAGCTGCGAATCCTAGAAGTCATCGGGCCAGACCGTGCGCAGCGCGTTGATGAAGCGCGGGTCGGAGCGGAACTGCCTGTAACGCGGCGTGACCCGCAGGTAGCAGACCATGACGGACCGCGTCTCGATCACCTGCTCGAGATACGGGACCGCTGCGTCGAACCCGTCGATCGCAGCGTGCAGAGAGAAGAACCAGTAGGGATCCACGTACTCCACCATCGCCCGAGTGTGGAGTTCCTCGAGGATCTGCCGCGCCTGCTCGGTCTCGCCGGCGAACGCGTGGACGACGCCCCTCAGGCCCACGGGGACGATAAGGCGGCCGAAGTCGGTGATCGCCTCGTCGAGATCGGCCGCTGCAGCCGTGAGGTTCCCGCCGTACAGATGACAGATAGCCCGCCACTCACGGGCAACGAGGACATGCGGATCGTCGCGCAGGACGCGGTCGAGGTTGGCGACCCCTTCCTCCGGCCGTCCGGCAAAAGCCTGGAGCTCTGCCAGCCAGGTTCGCTTGATTGGAGACAGGGGGTCGAGGCGCACGGCCTCGCTCAACAGTGGCTCGGCTTCCGCGATGCGGTCCCTCGTCCAGGAGGTCCAACCGCGGAACCCCAGTGCATACGAGTCGTCGGGATTGAGTTCCAGGGCCGTCTCGAGCTCGCGCTCCACCTTCGCCCAGTCCCAATCGTGCCAGTGGGCCACACTCGCCAGAGCGGTATGGGCTTGCCCGAGGTTGGGGTCCAGCCCGATCGCTCGCTGCGCCGCCGCCTGGACTTGAGGGAACAGCTCCGCCGGGTCGATGTTCCCGAGGAATCCGTTGAGCCCCAGCGTCCAGGCGAGCCCGGCATAGGCCCGCGCGTAGCCCGGGTCCAGGGCGATGGCCTCCCGGAAGTAGCGCTCCGCCTGCCGCAGCGCCTCGGGATCCAGCGATTCCCCGATGCGCATGCCTCGCAGACAGAGGTCGTAGGCCTCCAGGTTCTCCGTCGGCTTGCGGTGCAGCCGCTCCCGCTCGCCCGGGGTTAGCTCGGCGCGCAGCGCCTTGGCGATGTTCTCGGCCACGTCGCTCTGCACCGCGAACACATCCTCCATCACCCGATCGTAGGTATCGGCCCAGAGATGTTCGTCGCGCTCGGCGGCGATGAGCTGCGCCGTCACCCGCACCCGGTCGGCGGAGCGACGCACCGTTCCTTCCACCACGGCCTGGGCGCCCAGTTCGGCGCCGATTTGCGGCAGGCTCAGGTCGGAGCCCTTGTAGCGCATGGCGGTGGTCCGCGAGATGACGCGCAGCCCGCGGATCCCGGCCAGCCGCGCCATGATGTCTTCGGTGACGCCGTCGCTGAAGAACTCGTTCTCGGGGTCGCCGCTCAGGTTGGCGAACGGCAAGACCACGACGCAGGGGCGGTCGTCGGTCGCTTGTCGTACCGGGGTAAGCTTTTCGGGCTCGGTGGCTGGGGCGACGGTTGGCTCCTCGTCACCGGCAGCGGCCTCAGGGGGTTCTGCCGGCGGTGTGACCCGGATTCCGTCGGGCGTGAGCTCCAGCGCCCAGGCGAGGACGAGGGCGATGGGGAGGCCGAGGATGGTGAGCGCGACGACCAGGGTGACGGTCCAGGGGGCGAGGTTGAGGGCGGGAAAGAAGTTGTTCGCCGCTTCGACCACCAGCAGGCCGGCCACCACGTAGACCACCGCGACGCGGACGACCTTGCGCCGCTTGAGCTCGGCCAGGAAGCTGCGAATTCGGGAGCTCAATGGACTCCCCGCGGGCTGAGAATCTCTTCGTACGCGGCTCTCACGCCGGCCGCTGGCGTGGTCGGGGTCTCCGGCTCACCGGACAAAGTAAGAATAGCCCAGCAGGACTTGGAACGCACGGTTCTTCAACGTGGCGTCCGATTCGTCGACATCGACCAGCCCGAGGTTGTAGCGCACGTCAACCGTCAGCGCGCCGCTGGCGATTCCGATGTCCAGGCCACCGCCGAACAGAATACCGACGTCGATCGTCTTGGTCTCTCTGAAGAGCGGACCTTCCCAGATGACGTCT
>JASFTI010000306.1:0-4817 GCA_050053635.1 Gemmatimonadales bacterium | reverse complement strand
GACTTGACCTACCGGCGCATTCGTCGGGATGCCCATTCCCTGGCCGGGAATCGATCCGGTGATCGAGTCGTCACCCGCCCGCGGGCGAAGCGCCGTGGACAGCACCAGATAGGCAAGCGCCACGAACGCGATGCCGGCAGCCGTCCAGCCGATAGCGCCGGGCACCCAGGAGCGGCTCGGCGCCGCCGTCTCAGTCGTTACAGCCTCGGCGCCAGTGCCGGCGGTGTAGCGCTCGCCAACGCTCAGCTCGCTCTCGAGGCGGGCGATCTCGGCTTCGTAGCGCCCGCGCAGCTCATCGTAGTCGGCGTCGGAGAGGTTGCCTGCCTCGTGATCGGCCTCGATCTCCTCCAGCGAACTCACGGCCGCGTCGTAGCGCTCGTCGAGCTCGGTTCGTCTGTCGCCCCTCGCGATTCGGTCGCCCGTCTCTGCCGTACGCGCGCCGGCGTCGCCGGCCGCTCCCCTGAAGGTAGCGAAGAGAACCGCGATGATGCCGCCACCCACGGCAACGACGAGCAGAAACTCCGTCGCACCCATGTTCTAGAGCTCCCCCTCCTGCCCTTCCGCCGCACTCGCCGCCGCCCGCGCCTGTCCCTGCTCCACCCAGCGACGTGCCGTGAGCAGCACGAACGCCAGACCGCCGAGCAGCAGGAAAACGGGCAACAGCCAGACCGCCCAGTTGAAGCCCTCCGCCTTCGGTTCCAGCAGGATCCACTCACCGTAGCGCTCGACGAAGTATGCCGTCACCTCATCCGGCGTCTTGCCGGCCCGCAGCTGGTCGCGGATCAGCGATCGCATCTCCTGCGCCATCCCCGACGGCGAGTCCTGGACCGAGAGAGCGCGGCAGGTTGGACAGCGCAGCTTCGCGGCGAGCTCGCGGACCTGTGCTTCCAGTTCAGAGTCCTCCGCCTGCACGCTGACTGTATCAGCGATTTCCTGGACCGGCACGACGCCACCCGCCGGCAGCGCCGCCGCAGAGGCGGGCAGGTTCAGTAAAGCTACAAGCAGAAGGCGCATTACTACTGGCCTCCCTGCGTCCGCCGGTCGGCGGCAGCAGCTGCCATCGCCCCGGCGTCGGGCGATTCGACGAGTAGTCTGTCCACCCAGTCTCTCATGAGCGGCCCGCTCACCGGCCCGATCTGCTTGAAGGCGATCCGCCCATCCCTGGCGATGAAGTAAGTCTCCGGTACGCCGTAGACCCCGTAGTCGATCGCGATACGGGAGCTCGGGTCGATGACGCTCGGCCAACTGCCACCCATCCGTGCCATCCAGCGACGGGCGTTCTCCGGCGAGTCTTGATAGACGACACCGAGCATCTGGAAGTCCTGTCCGGCATAGTAGCGCTCGGCCTCGACGAAGATCTGGTGCTCATCGATGCAGGCAATGCACCAGGACGCCCAGAAGTTGAGGACCACGACGTTACCCTCGAGGTCGGCCAGGCTCAGGGTATCGCCGTCCAGCGTCGGCGAGGTGAACTCGAAGGCGGCGTGGCCCGGCAGGGGCGACTCGACTATGTTCGGGTCGCGGGTCAGGCCGTAGGCCAGCAGAGCCACGATCGGGATCGCGCTGGCGGGAATCAGCACCTTCTTCCAGCTCATCAGTCGTTACCTCCTACCGCGGCTTCTACGGGTCTCGTACGGGCTCTTACACCCTCAGCGCCGCGCGGCCGGTCCGTACCGATAATGCCGACACTCGATATGGCGAATAGCCCGCCCAGTGCAGCGAGGGCGCCGCCGATCCAGATCCAGACGACCATCGGGTTCAGAATGACATTCACCGTAGCGCTCGACCCGGCCTGGTCGTAAGCCATCAGGCTGAGGTAGAGATCCATCGTCGGCCGTGTCCGCACCTTCGGCGTGCCGATCGGCTGCTGCGACGTCGGGTAGTAATTGAGGCGCGGCCGCATAGTCGCAAGGATCTCCCCATCTTTCCCGATGCTGAACGCGGCTTCAACGAAATCGCGGTGCGGCTCACGCCCGGCGTAAAGCGAGTCGAGCCGAACGGTGTAACCTTCGTATGTAGCCGCTTGGCCGATTCCGATCGTCACCTCGCGCTCCCTGCGATACGTCGAGGAGAGAGCGATACCGACCGCCATGATGACGATCCCCAGGTGAACGACGTATCCACCGTAACGCCGGCGGTTCTTCGACATGACGTTCGCCAGGGCGCGGCCCAAGCTCTCGTCGTGGGCCAGCCGGCGCGCCCGGGCGGGCCGCCAGAACTCGCCGACCAACAAGCCCACACTCAACACCGCGAGCACCAAGGTCAGCCAGGTCATGAAGTGCCGCGCGCCCACCAGCCAGAACACGATTCCCGACACCAGGGTTACGACCGTCGGCCCGATGAACTTCCGGGCCAAAAGGTCGGCTGACCCGCGCCGCCAGGGCAGCGCCGGACCGATCCCGGCGAGCAGGACCAGCCCGAGGGCGATCGGGACGCTCATCCGGTTGAAATAGGGCGCGCCGACGCTGACCTTCACTCCGCGAATCGCCTCGGCGAGCAACGGATAGACGGTCCCGAGCAGCACGGTGAAGGTGAATGCGACAAACAACAGGTTGTTGAGCAGAAACGCTGTCTCCCGCGACGCTACGGCGTCGAGGGCCGGCTCACTCTTCAGTTCCTCGCTACGCCAGGCGACGAGGCCCAGCGACATGAACAGAACCAGAGTGATGAACCCGAGGAAGAACGGCCCGATGAGGCCCTCGGTGAAGGCGTGAACGCTAGCCAGAATGCCGGAGCGGGTCAAGAACGTCCCGAACAGCGTGAGCAGGAACGTGGCGATGACCAGCAAGACGTTCCACATCTTGAGGGTCTGACGGCGCTCCTGCACCATGATCGAGTGGAGAAACGCCGTGGCCGTCAGCCAAGGCAGGAAGCTCGCGTTCTCCACCGGATCCCAGGCCCAGTAACCACCCCAGCCCAACACCTCGTATGACCACCAGGCACCGGAGACGATGCCGGCTGTCAGAAAGATCCACGGCGCCATGGTCCAGCGTCGCACCGCTCTGACCCAATCTCCGCCTACCTTACCGGTCAGAAGCGCCGCCACGCCGAAGGCAAAGGGCACTGCCAGCCCGACGTAACCCAGGTAGAGCAGCGGCGGGTGTAGCCCCATGAACGGGTGGTTCTGCAGCAACGGATTGGGTCCCGGGCCGTCCGCCGGCACTGGGAACACGGGAACGAACGGATTGGCCGGCCAAGCCAGCAGCAGCCAGAAGAAGGCGTTCACCACCAGCAGCGTCCCGGTGACGGCCGGCATCAAGTCGGGGTAACGATCGCGATAGATGTAGGTTACCGCCGCCGTGTACCCGGCGAGTATCCACCCCCAGAAAAGGATCGACCCCTCCAACGACGACCACAGCGAGATCACCGTGTAGAAGAGCGGCGTCGCCCGACTGCCGACTTGCGCCACGTAGCCCACGCTGAAGTCGTGCGTTACCAGCGCGACCACCATCAGAAGGACCGCCAGCGTCGCCAGCCCAAACACCGCATATGCCGCTCGCTTACCCCAGATCGTCAGCTGCGGCTTGCCGGCCACCGCGGCGAACGCCACCACTGCACCCACCACCGAGAGCAGCAGCGCTCCACCAACCGCCAGATATCCTAAACTGCTTATCATGTCCCGTTCTCTGCTCCCTGCTCCGCGCCCTGCTCCTTGAACAGCTCGCGGTAGTATTCCTGTCGGCCTTCTTCGTGCTGCGGCGCCCGATATTCTTCCGAGTGTCGGACCATGAGGTTCGTCGCCTGAAACACCCCGCTACGTGCCAGGCTGCCCTCGACTACCGCCCCGATCGCTTCTCGCCGCTCCGCCGCCTCCAAGAACATCTGCGGCGGCACGCCCGAACTCTCCACCTCGACTATTCCGCCTTCGTCCGCCAGCCGGAACTTCAGCTCCTGCGCCTCGGCGTCCCAGCTGACGCTGCCCGGCTCCACCATGCCGCCCAGCCGAACCGACGTACCGTACGCCGCGTCACCCTCTGCCAACAGCTCCGTCGGCGTCCAGAAGTAGACCAGGCTGCTGCCCAGACCGCCGAAGGCAAAGTACCCGAACACGATCAGTACCACAGCCACGCCAACCGCTAAAGTGAGCTTCCTGTTCACGACAGACCCGCCTATTTGTTAGCCTGGGGTGCCGGCACGCTCGGCCCGGCAGCCCAGGCTGGTCCATTTCCCACTCGCTGCGACGGCTGTTTGTGAGCCGCTATAAGTTACTACTATCCGACCGGCTGGCTAGGTTCCCGCTGCCCTCTGCCCGGCCGACGCATCTCGCGCCGGGGGCAGATTTTAAGCGGTCAGCCCGGCCTCGGCCTTCAATTTTTGCCAAAATTATGCAAAAAGTATCCAGTTTGGGCGGTTTTCGCGGCGCGAAGCGATGCGCATAAGTCTATTTACAACAACAAGTTGCGCGATATGGTACGGGTCCGGTATGGCCTTTGCGAATTGCAAGGCGTGAAGAGCGGAGTCTCGAGCGTCTTAGCCGGACAGGGAAAACGGCGGGGGAGGGCGACTCAGGGGCTCCGTTCTTTATTGAGGCTGTTTTCTTCCGGCCCGTCCCGAACCCTGCTAGCCCCACGTTGGAAGAGGCCCTCAGCAACAAATCGCACATTCTCGCCTTCGCGAACGCCCCGTGGGCCCGGGGCGTTCGCTTTTTGTGTCGTCCCGGGAAGCGCACCCCAGGGAGGCGCCGGGGTTCCCCGGAGCGTAACTCGACCTTATGAAAGAGCGGAGCCTCCGGGGTGGGCGCACATTGTATGACGTGCGTTCCCAGTGAAGGGTAGCACATGGATCTAAGGTGCAACCCGAACCCAGGAGGCTCCTAT